>CAKZPJ010000123.1 GCA_937138955.1 uncultured Flammeovirgaceae bacterium
CGCTAATAATTCTAAAGATTGTTTGTAGCCCTGCCCTCCAACTGGATCGGTATCAGTGGTCTTGGCTACAATAATAATCTGCCCTCCTGGTTTTACCGCCCGGGCTGCTTCAATTGCTGCCTTCCCCGCTTGGTAATGATTGATTCCAACAAAACCTGCCGGGATAATGACAATATCGTAGTAACGCTTCAGCGGAACCACTACGTACCCCCGAATTTTCTCTACCGCAGCTTGGTGCGCTTCTACCAAATTACCGGCGTACACTCCGGTCATGCGCTTCTCCGCATCTAGGGTAGCATTCACTAAGAAATCGCAGCCAGCCATTTTCGCTACTTCTAATGACTCATCGCTCAGCGGATTACCTTCCAGCACCAGATCAGCCGCTTTAGCCGAACTCAGGAACTTAGCTCCGTGGAATATTTTGAGCGTCTTGATGCCTACAATACCCGGACATATTCCCTTACGTCCGCCTGAGGCTCCGGCCATAAAGTGGCTTTCTACCAGTCCGGTCACAATCTTCAAATCAGCTTCGTAGTACTGTCGGTTTATGGTTACTTCCGAACCGCGGGAGGTAGTTCCTAAATTAATTAGATGATCGTTATTATCGTACTCGTGGTTGGTCACGTTCACTTCCCCCAACTCCGATTCCTGCAAACCCAACATCCGCTCAATTTCATCAGAATCCATATTCCGATGCGAACCCGCTCCAATAATTACCGTAATCTGCGATTGAGCAAGCCCCGCTTCCAGCAGAGTACGGATGATGTAGCGCATAATACCGTGCTCGCCCCGGTAGGGCACCGGCCGGGTATTATCCGACACTACAATCACTGCCTTAGCATCAGGGTTATCGGCAAGCTTATTACGAGCTATATTTAGTAATGCCGGAGAATTGATTGGGTTCTCTAACGCATCAGTAATGCCCTCTGGCAGTGCTATCGCTTCCGGGTTTCCAGCCATACCGTGTACATCTACCGAGTGGTCGCAGTTGACATCAATAAATCCAGTGCCGTATTCAATTTTTAGTTTCATTTTCTAAGTCGTTAGAGTATTCTAAACCAATCGCTTCCGAATGGGAAAGGCCTCGGCCGGATTCTTTACTAGCAATTGATCAATATCGGCTTGGCTGAAGTCTTGCTTTTTGAGTTCGGGAACAAATTTTTCAAATAATACCGCGTGGCTGCGGTACTCACCGCCGTTGGGCTCACCTACGTGGTACCAGCCCGCATCGCAGGAAACGAGTACTTGATTAAGAAATCCGGCTTCTTTCAGTGCCTTCACTTGTTGAGCGTGATTGCTGTAACTACTTTCACTAATGCCATCTAATTCTACCCAGGCTCCTAGCTTGGCTGCTTTCACGTGATTTTCGTAGCCTTTGCCCTGCGCATGAACCCAAATAAAAGCACTCGGGTGTACTCCGGCATCCTGAACAATCTGTAATTCTTCCAAAGCGGCTTTCGCATCACCAGTGTGAGCCGCAATAGTCAAACCGGTTTCTTGGTGAGTGAGGGCGGCGGCCTGCACCAGCTTTTGGTCGTAGTCTACCAACGGGCCGTTATTAACACCAATCTTGATAAATCCCGGACGAATACTAGTACCATCAATACCGTTTTTGTACTCATCTACCCAGCGTTGAGCGAGTTGTTCGGGTGTTTCTTGTGCTACGTAGTCCGGCAGAAAAATACCGTTACGGGCTCCGTATAGCCCAGTATTAGTCAGTATGTTTAATCCGGTAGCTTTCGCTAACCGCTCTAGCAAACGAACATCGCGGCCCAGGTAGTTGGGGGTACACTCCACAAAAGTCTGACCGCCCAAACGCTGAATTTTCTGTAGATAAGGAAGTATCTTCTCAAATGCTTGGTCAGCATCGTAACGGTCAGGGTCGACCTGGTCGGCACCTACAAAGTCTACCAGTACATGCTCGTGCGCCAGTGTTACTCCCATTTGGTTAGGAGCTATTCTGCCCGAAACAGTTCGAACCATAGCTTCGTCAGTGAAGGCAAAAGGCAGCGCGAGTCCAGCTACTCCGGCAGCAGAAGTTTGTTTCAGGAAAGTACGGCGCGATAAAACCATAGGTTAGACAGGTAAGCTTACTTTTAGAAGACTCAAATTATTGTTTTCTTCGCACAATCGCTAACTTGAAGTGGGCATGAATACTGTACCCGAATACACCATCCAACAACTGGCGCTTCGCAATGGACAAGACCGGGAGGAGGTGTGGTGCGCTTACCAAGGTATTATCTACGATGTGAGCGAATCGCGCATGTGGCGAAGTGGAAAGCACTACGAGCATTGGGCAGGGCAAGACCTTACGCCCGAATTGGCTGATGCCCCACATACTGAAAAAGTATTTAGCCGTTTTACTCCCGTGGGTAAACTGAAAACTCTAAGCTGATGCGGGTACGACGATTTATAGTGCTAGTTCTATTGCTGGGTATTCCATTTTTCATTGGTTATCACTGGAAGACCTGGACAACCCCATCGGTGCCAGTGCTATCAGAAACTGAAGTGACTACTACGCTGATTACTGAAATTGAAGCACTGGGTAAGATGGAACTGGTGAAGTACCGATTTCAGGAAGTGACCGAAGTACAGGAAATGAGTCGAGAATTTTTAAATATTCTGAAACTCGATACTGACTCTAAAGCCGTTTTAATTACTCAGGGTGAAGCGGTAGGTTGCTTAGACCTCCTGAAAATCAGTGCTAATGATGTTAAAATTACGGGCGACACCATTTGGATGCACCTTCCCGAACCCGAAATTTGCTACTACAAACTAGATTTAGAGAAGACCCGCCTTTATTCGGTAGAAACTGGTTTGTTTACCAATCGCGATCAGTTCATTTCCCGCGCCTATCGGCAAGCAGAACGCCAGATTCAAGAGGCCGCTACCAATTCTGGTATTTTAGATGAGACGGAAGTGAATGCCCAGCGCATACTACGACCCATGCTAGAAGAACTTTCCGGCAAAACAGTCATCTTTACTGAGAAGCTTCCAGAAACTCGGATTGATTTGAGTGATTAGTTAGGTGATTTTACTTTATTTCAAACGTCAACGTAGCCCAGTTCGATTCGTACTCTAATGTGTCCGTACTGCTTTCTACCATTTGAATGCTACGCAGATACCACTGCCCAGCGTGATCTAACACTACGCTTACCATCCCCTGCCCATCGGTTTCCAACTGCTCTTCATCGTGTTGGTGCCCTGAATTAGCGTGACTATGTTCGTGCTGCTCCGAGAAGCCAGCGTATACATATTGGTCAGCTAATGGCTCGCCATTGGCTAGCAATTGTACACTCAAAGCATCGCCTACTTCCAAATTGTAAGGATTCTCCTGCGGAACAAACTCTATCGGATACCCGAGAATCTCCTGATAGTGAGTAGACCGTTCGTCGCCTACCTGAAAGATAGCTTTCACGTGTTTAGCGTATAGCTCCCGTGCCGGCTGGTTTAGTTGCTTCGTTCTTTTTCGTTCGGCCAACACATCTAGTATGCCATCGTGTTCCAAATACCCATTGAAATCTTCAGCAGATAACTCAATTGTACTCGGTTTTACTGAAACCCCCGCCATATATGTCCCTCCTCCGCTAGTAGTGAATGATAAGTAAGTTGCTTGATTACGATCCGTCCACTGATCGTCCTTGGGTGTTTGGGTGCCCTTCGGACCGACTATTTTCACGTTCTGCATCCGTTTCCGAGCGATCACGTTTTCGCTAGTATTGAATGTGCCATTAAACAAATACAGCTCTACCAATTCATTGGTAGGCAGAAAATAGGTATCAAGCTTAAGAAACAGATCATGCGAACTAATAGCAATACACAAGAGGAAAAGTACCGCAGTTCTTTTTAGCATAGTTTGAAAGATTAAGTAGGGTGGGTATTTAATTACGCTCGTCGGTAGTATCCTGCTCAGAAAAGTCAGTGTAGCAGCGGTTGATGGCCAGCACCAGATCGTACTGACTAGAACGCTCGATAAAATCATCCTCGAAACGACAGAAAATCATAAAATCATCCAGCGACCCATCGTTGAGCCCAGTAATTTCACCGACCATTTCGCGATTATACTTATGAGAAAGCCGCTGCCGCCGATCATAATCTTGTTTGGCTTCTCTCGCCATACGCTCATACTTAGCTCGGCGGCTGAACTGACTGGCAATGAACGAAACTGGATTGAGCGGGCTCGCTT
>CAKZPJ010000124.1 GCA_937138955.1 uncultured Flammeovirgaceae bacterium
TTGATCAGAGGCAACATATACTGCTGTTTCTCCTAAATCATGTAGCTCCTGAAGTTTCTCTACAAAGAGTTCCATCGTCTCTTCATTGTAGTCATCAATTATTTCTAAGTGAACTCCTTGGTTGTACGTTTCTTGAAATTCGTTGATGAAAGTGGCCACTCGAGCCGAGGCTCGTTTAGTAGGTCCAGTAACCACAACCGCTTGGGTTGCATCTAGTGAATCAATGGCGTATTGTGCTGCAATTTTTGCTTCGGTAACGATACTGGGTTTTATTAAATACGAAAAACGATTATCACCCACGATCTGAGGATTAGATGATAAAGGATTGAACATATATTTTTGATGATCTCGAGTGTAGTCCGATACCGCTTGGAACGGCCCCTGATATAAGGGGCCCAAAAACACATCCATATATTTTATCTCATCTTGCTCTAATAACTGCTGAGTTACATCATATTCCCGTTGGGTATCGTAGGCGTGCAATTGCACATTAATTCCTTCTTGCTGCAAATCTTTAGCCGCCAGTTCCATGCCTCGATACAGGTCCAGAATAAATTGATTGCCTACGCGATTACTCGTATTAGATGAACTTAGCTGATCACTTAGAAATGGTAAAAATGCTGCTAAATGATATTCTTCTTTACGAATCGACGCCGCTTGACTGGCAACTCCCAAGTCAGATAAATCAATGGAATATACCTCAACTAAAGAATCTTTTTTACGCTCTCGATCATCGTTGTAAATGCTGTAGGTAATATTCGTTACTAGTTGTTCGGCCACCGCTTTTTCGTCCGGATGGTCTAGCAGTAATTTTTCCAGAACCTCATCAGGCGCTTGGGCTAAATAGTACCGCTTCATTCGTTGAAGATCCTTCCGAATGGAATCAGTGGCCGTAGGATATTCGGTTAGTTCGTCCGATTCTTTAAACGCCTGATCAAAATCACCTGACTCATAGTAGCTGTTCGCTAAACCATAGAGCACTTCGGTCATTTGCCGCCAACGAGGGTACTTACTCTGAATTTGCCGAAACATATTCTTTGCCAAATCGCTATCACCGGTTCGTAAAGCAGCCATTGCGTAAAAGTAGGAAGCGTAGGGCGCGTAAGGATTACTCTTTTCCGCCCGACTAATTGGCTGGAGCAGTTCAATAGCTTGCTGATAATTCCCTTGCTCATAGAGCGTTTTAGCCTGAGTGTACTGCTGCCGATAATTAGTGCCGGACTGAGCTTGAATTTGGTTAGCAAAACAGCCCAATGCAACTACCGAGATGAAAAAAATTCGTAAGAAACGAGACATTGTTACAGTTGATAATTGAAAGTTAAAATTTGATATTTTGTGAAGCCTTATCCTGTCATTGGTCATTGGTCATTGGTCATTGGTCAAAAAAACTTAAAATTGTTTTCCATTTTCCATTTGGATAACGTTATTCCCACTCAATGGTAGCCGGAGGCTTAGAGCTTATATCATATACTACTCTGTTAACGCCTTTCACCTGATTAATGATTTGATTAGAGACTTCACTTAAAAATTGGTAGGGTAGATGACTCCAGTCAGCCGTCATGCCATCAACACTGCTTACCGCCCGAAGAGCCACTACCTGCTCGTAGGTTCGTTCATCACCCATAACCCCTACTGCCTGAATTGGCAATAATACGGCGGCTGCTTGCCACACATCATCGTATAAACCACTATTTTTCAGACCGGAAATGAAAATGTGATCAACTTGTTGCAGAATCTGCACTTTTTCGGCAGTAACTTCACCTAAAATGCGAATTCCTAATCCCGGACCAGGAAACGGATGTCGGCTCAAAATAGCATTGTCAATCTCCATAGTTCTTCCCACTTCCCTTACTTCATCTTTAAAAAGCATTCGCAATGGCTCTACTACTTTTAAGTGCATTTTTTCGGGTAAGCCCCCCACATTATGGTGCGACTTGATGGTAGCCGACGGGCCCTTGACCGATACTGACTCGATAACATCAGGATAAATAGTGCCTTGCCCTAGCCATTTCACATTTTCAATGCGATGAGACTCTCGGTCGAAGATCTCAATAAAAGTTTTACCAATGGCCTTCCGTTTACCTTCGGGATCAGTAACTCCGGCAAGTGCTTGATAAAACTCGGTCTTGGCATTAACTCCTGTTACGTTTAACCCCAAATCTTTATAGGAATGCAGCACATCCTCAAACTCATTTTTACGAAGCAGTCCATTATCCACAAAAATACAGTGCAAATTTTCCCCTACTGCTTGGTGAATGAGCATAGCCGCCACCGAAGAATCAACCCCACCCGATAGTCCCAACACTACTTTATCATTCTGTAACTGTTCTTGCAGAGCCGACACAGTAGCTTCCACAAACTGATCAGATGTCCAGTCTTGGGCACATTCACAAATATGTACTACAAAGTTCCGCAGTACCGTTTTACCTTCGGTAGAATGCGTTACTTCCGGATGGAACTGAATGCCGTACACATCTTTATCTTGTAATTTGTAAGCAGCAACTTTCACCGATTCGGTACTCGCAATCACTTCTACTCCCGACGGCACTTTGGAAATCGTATCGCCGTGAGACATCCACACCTGCGAGTCGGCTGTCATCTCCTTTAGAAGGCGAGAATGTAAATCCAGATGACACAGTCGGGCTCGTCCGTATTCTCGAATTTTTGAAGGTAAAACCTCTCCGCCTAACTGTTGAGCCATCATCTGCGCGCCATAACAAATGCCCAGCACCGGGAACCTATCTAATACAGCGTTGACTTCAAGGTTAGGGGCATCGCTTTCGGTTACTGAGCAGGGACTACCCGATAAGATGACTCCTTTAAGTGAGGAAAGACTATCCAAGTCCGGCAAGTGGTTGTACGGATGGATTTCACAGTAAACATCCAATTCTCGAACCCTCCGAGCAATGAGTTGGGTATACTGTGAGCCAAAATCAATGATTAGAATAGTTTCCGGCATAAAAAGATAATAATAGAGCCCGTGAACATTTGAGCCGCAAGTTATTTACTTTCCCGCGAATGCTTCAAGAAAGGATGTGTTTTTTTATGATAATCTCACTGGAATACCCCTTTAGCACTTGAAAGGACGTCCTCAATCCGCCACTAATCAGATGCAATGGTTATGCTGCAATATTTATTGGTAAAATGGGTCTATAAAGACTGTAGCCGCCTGCCTTTACTTTCTAGCCCAGATTTAGAGCATGTTTAAATTTTATCCTTTGGGCTGCAAAGGGCTCTTTCGGTGCATGAGCTTCGCGTATTTTCCACAAAATAGCCATAGCTATTTTGTGGAAAATACACTAGTCAGCCCCCGAAATAGCTCCTTTTCGCTTACAAAAACAAGACTTAAACATGCTCTTACTCAAAACTACGATTCTTAACATTTTTTAACAGCCTTCTAGTAATTTATCCCTGAACGATTCTGTTAGAGATGCGTATTGTTTAATGTACACCTCTTTATTGTAGTAATACAATTACAATCAAACCAATTTTAGTACGACCAGTTTATCAATTGTTCATTAGCGAAAAATAAATTTAAAATCCATGAAAAATATTCTAACAACCGTGTTTGCCGCGGTTTTTGCCAGTGTGATCACGTTGGTAGCCTACACTTATTTTGTAAAAGATGATCGAGTATTTCAAGTAGATTCAACCAATGAGCCTGCATTTGTAAACTACGTAACTGAACCATCCTCTACGATGGCGCCCTTCGATTTTACTGCTGCGGCTGAAAAAGTTACTCCGGCCGTCGTTCATATTACTTCGGTTCAGCAGTCAGCTAGTGCATCTAATAATATGGAGCAGATTCCTGAGTTTTTTCGAGATTTCTTCGGAGATCGTTTTGATCAATCCCCACAGCAGCGAGGCCCTCGTAAAGGTTCTGGCTCGGGGGTTATGATTAGCTCCGATGGCTATATTGTCTCTAATAACCACGTAGTAGCCGATGCCGATGAGCTTACAGTAGTCTTAACTGACAATAGAAGCTATAGTGCTCAAGTAATTGGTACTGATCCTACTACGGACTTAGCTTTGATTAAGATTGACGATGAAGATCTGCCCTTTTTATCGTTTGCAAACTCCGATGAAGTAAAAGTTGGGGAATGGGTAATGGCTGCTGGAAATCCACTGAGTTACTTAAACTCTACGGTGACCGCCGGGATTGTAAGTGCCAAGGGAAGAAACATTGGCATACTAAGAAACGAAACTTCTATTGAGTCTTTTATACAGACAGATGCCGCGGTAAACCCCGGCAACAGCGGCGGTGCCTTGGTGAATGTTGATGGCAACTTGATTGGTATTAACACGGCTATTGCCAGTCAAACCGGTTCTTATATAGGTTACTCATTTGCCGTACCTTCCAATATTGCTAAAAAAGTAGTAGAAGATTTAAAAGAATACGGGACGGTTCAGCGCGGATTCTTAGGGGTTTCTATCGTGGGCATCACCCCAGCAGTAGCCAAAGAATATGACTTAGACCTTAATCAAGGGGTTTTAGTGCGAGAAGTTGTCGAAGAAGGTTCAGCCCAAGAAGCCGGAATTGAGAAAGGTGATATAATTGTAAAAGTTGATGAGAAGAAAATTTTACGCAATTCCGACTTATTGTCGTACATCGGCCGTAAGCGTCCGGGCGATCAGGTAATGGTAACCGTCAATAGAGACGGAAAAGAGAAAACTTTTGATATGACATTGAAAACCCGGGGTGGCGAAACCAAGCTTGTAAAAGCCCAGCGGGGTGAAATGTTTGACCAATTAGGTGCTGAGTTCACTGAGTTAAGTGAGGAGCAGTTAGATGAACTGGGTATTTCCGGTGGGGTGCAAGTGAGTAAAATTTATGCAGGGAAATTACGCCAGCAAGAAATCAAAAATGGATTTATTGTTACCCGTATTGCTAATCAACCCATCCGTTCACTCGATGATTTGGATGAAGCACTTGGTAATGAAAAAGGGGGAGTACTTATTGAAGGTATTTACCCAGATGATCCTGAGGAAAATCAATTCTTTGGAATCGGTTTAGAATAGTAAATCATGATTGGATAATTAAGGAACCTCCCCTCACCGGGAGGTTTTTTTTGTATAAAAACCAAACCGTTTTGATAACCGAGCTAGCGAGAAAGCTGGAAGAAAATAAAATTAGCTCGGATTTTGCAGTACAATCGTCGTAGAATCCAGAATCAATTTCGCTATGAATTATTTCTATCTTTTGCTGATTGGAGTAGCTTTATTCAGCACCTCATGCGAAAAAAAAGATAGTAACCCCGCTCGCCCCGTATCTAGTATCGCTATTTAGCTTCCTTTACTAAAAGATAGTACTAAAGTCTATTAGGAACAATAAAACAATAAGATATCCATTTGAACTTGTTCTTTCAGAGCGGTACTTCGTTACGAAAAACCTTACATAGCTCGGCTATGCTCGGTTTCCGTGCCTCGTTTCACTCCGAAATTCCGGCGTTCAACTTGGATACTTTATTATTCCATCGTTCCTTAGGAACCTTCAGCCTACAGATTATGATCGTACTTCAGCTGGTAAAACCTTGTGAAAGACATTCAGCCAACTGGTGAGCTGTTGAAAGATTAGAAAGTGATCTAGCACTCGTTTCTCAGCACTAAAGCTCATTTCTTCAACTGACTTAGGATTACTAAGCAACTCTTCTAAGTAGTAGGCTACTTCATCGGGATCTTCCGGATGCTGTAGCAAACGCCCATCTATATGATTTCGTACTTGGTTGCGTAGACCACAAGCACTACTCGTGAGTACGGCAATACGTTTGCCCATCGCCTCGGTAGCAGTTAATCCAAAACCTTCCTGTAGTGAGTTCTGTATAACTATGTAAGAACTACGCTGTAAGGCATTCACAATCAGAGCGTTCTCTTTAGGGGAGTTCATCGGCAGTGTAAGTATTACCACGTCTTCTTTTAGTTCGTCCGGTAATCCTACGTAGGCCTCAATTAGTTTTTGCAGAACCTGCTTTCCTTCGGGATCATCAGCCACTGAAGCAGGATCAGGTCCAGCTAAAACGAGACGAGCATTACGAATACGCTCCTGAGCACGATCTTGCGAATCATTTGGGGTACGTTTTTTCAGCTCCACAAACCCTTCCATTAAACTGAAAAAACCTTTAAGCTTGTCCCAGCGAGATACTTGCGTAAGAATGGGGCGAAAAAGTAAGCCAATATCGGTTCCACTCTGGGCAGGGCCGAACGTACCATCAGGTTGTATACGCTCAACTTGGTGTTGGTAATGAGGGTAAAGGTGAGGATGAGATGAGGTGAGCAAACCCGCGTTATTCAAAATACCCGTCAGCTTATGCAGTGAGAGCGGACGGTTCTTATGCGAAAGCGGATCAAGGCTAGGATGAATCATGGTAACATTGCCAGATAAGCCTTTGGGGATATACTCTGGACTAGAAAATACAAAGTGATCGTAGTGCTGTAGATAGGGCAACAAGAATGACCAAGCTGTATCGGTACTTGGGTTAGAAAAATCAAGCCCAATGTGGCAGCGCCAAATAGCGGTGATGTCCACCAGCTTTTTCACTTCCTGCGCCATTCCTGCTGGCTGAGGATCATGAAACACAACTATATCATTCTTTTGAACATACTTCGTCAGTTGCTGAGCGTTTTCCTTATTTATTCGTTCGTATAAAGCTTTGTCTTCCGCAGTGATTTCGGCACCCGGTTGGCCATGAATCAGGTTATGTATATTTTTAGTTAAGGAAAAGAAGTCTTGTTCATTGGTCTCCATAACTAGCCAATCAGCTTGCAAACCTAGTTGACGTAAAATACTAATCATTCGGGGTAACATCTCGGCTACTCCGCCTCCGTGTTCAGTAGAGTTAATCATCCAGATTTTACGGTCTTTCAACGAACGCTTCAGCAGTAGAGCTTCATTGTAAAATGCGTTGAAGGCTGGAACTAAGGTGGCGTAAGAACGGTAGTCATCTAACTGTACGCCTTCTTTTATATTTACTTGGTACATGAGGGTAAATGGTTAGGGATTGTTATAGTGTGAATTTTTTAGTAAGCAATAATGCACTCTTCAGTAGCAACCTAACAGACTGCTCACAATTGCTTTATTTGTAGCTGACACTCCAAAGGTCAGTTTCTTCAATCAGACGAGGGATGATTTTAGTTAGGTTCAATTATGACATTAGTCATAACTGTAAATGGTGAACCTTTAATGGTAGATGAGAACGCCAGTTAAAAATAGAATATCCCAGTCATTATCGAGATTAGGACATTTAATAGATCGTTTAAGTTCTCTTAGCGATTAAAAGCATATGCCGTACATACTCATTATCATTCATGATTTAAATCATAAACTGTGAATAGGTTTAGCCATAAATTAGGTAGCAAATGTTACAGCCATGAATGCTCCTCCCCGATACCAACCGCACCTCATTTACTTAAGTGAATTGATTGTTCCTATAGCTAAAGAATTAGGCTATTCAGAAAATACTGAACAGGTACTAACGCTAGTAGAATCGCTTTTGGGCACCATTTGTCGTATTGTTCCCTTTTCAAAGGCAGTACAGTTTTTTACGCCTTTACCGATACCTTTGCAAGCGCTCATTGTAGAGCGGTGGAAGGTAGACCACTATTTTCCTCCTCTTTTACATTCATTACCCGATCTACTAAATAAAATTATGCATGCTGATGAGCAAGCTTTCTCTACGGACAAAACTGGGACAGAGCTAGCCAAAAAAACTTTACTGGCTACCATGCAGGCAGTTTCTAATCATGTATCCCCGGAAAAGATGAAGGAAATTATCGACGTTTTTCCAACTGACGCTCAAGAGCGTATTACTGTCTACATTCAGATGAAGCAACATCATTAGTCATCTTCTCAATAGCTTAAGTATTGCCTCAACGAAGCTGAGTTAATTCATTTGACGAAATATCATTATTGATTTTTGTTTCATCGGAAACTCGATCTAATTAATGTTCTCAAATATTTTAATTACCCCTACCCTATTTTACTATTTGTCACTGAATATTTTTCTAAACTTCTGAGGTAGCTCATCAGTGACATAAACAAGCTGATTAGTAAAAGGGTGAGTAAACTCTAGTGAGTAAGCATGTAAATACAACCCTTTCCCCCTTAGTAGTAAGCCTTCAATACCGTATTCCCGATCGCCCAAAATTGGATTTCCAATACTTGATAAGTGCTTTCGTAACTGATGCCTTCTTCCGGTTTGTGGGGTTAGCTGTAATAAGTTTAGCTTCGTAAATCTTTCGGACGGTACCGATTGCTTAACCAAACAATCTGTATGAGATTCTTTGCCGTCAATATCAGAAGTGATTGTTCCACTTTCATTCATTTCACCAATAGTAATCGCGTAGTAAGTCTTCCTGACTTTCTTAGACTTAAACTTTTCGTTTAAAACTCGAATACTACTGCTTGTTTTTCCAATTAGTAGAACGCCGGTGGTAGCATAATCTAACCGATGTATTGGCTGAGGATTGATTGAGTCAGGCAAACTACTAGGCTCAATATTTTGGTTCAAAGCATTGGCGACTGTTTTGAAACGATTCCCACTCACTAAAATGCCGGCTGGTTTGCGAATCAGTGCTAAGTATTCGTCTTCAAACAGTACTTTCAGGGGTAGAACCAGTTTTTTACGGGGGCTTACTTTTTCAGAAATAGATAAGCGAATAGTTTCTCCGCCATTTATGAAGGTAGCGGTGGAAGCACTAGCACCATTTACTGTAACGTATTGTTTTTTCAATACTTTCTTCCAGGCTGATTTCGTGAATGCTAAACTAAAAATACCAACGCCGTATTCTTGCAGTCGAGTAGGGTTAGGCTGTTTAGGGACGATATGAGTTTCGGTTTGATTGATAGTATCTTACAAAAGTGGTATTCTATAAAAATGACAGGATGAGCGTAGTCGTATCTTCTTAATAATCCATCAATACAGTATTACAAAATTAAGTAATTGAGAAACCTATCTACCCCCCCACCAGTTAGCGACGAACTTTAGCAATTCATAAGCAGGAGCTTCCGTTTGACACTCCCGGCACTGGTTAAACATAAACAGGCAATCAATAAAATCAGTCAGCAAATGCAACAGCAGCCCCACGCCAATAATTCGCACTGGATAAGGAAAGAAAAGCAGTATAAAATAACCTACTGCGGCATAGGAAGTGTGCAAATAGTGAAACCCAATACTACAGCGATTTGCCTGGAAAATTGGGGTAACCAGTAGGTGATCCAGATCAACCAGCATAGTTGCTAAGAGCCATAGATACGCTTGCTTCCATTTCTTTCTAAAGAATACCAGCGCAATAGCTACCGGAAATGCGAGATGCAAAAAATAGTGTATAAATGTCTGCATTACGTTAAAGGCTACTAGTCTACGGTCGATTGTTGATAGTCCACAGTTCGCATTTATTAGTCATCATCCATAGTCAATCATCAGCTAACTTACCGCCTCTACTCCTTTCCCCCGTTCTATCATTTCATATCTCATATTTCTAATTTTACTAAACCTCTGCTCTAAGTAGCCAAACCCCTTTCCTTTGCGCGCTTTTCCCATTGCTGGCGAGCGTGGCGTTGCATATCTTCTATCGTATCAGTTTCGTCCATAATCTCCATACCAAGCAGGGTTTCTAACACATCTTCCATCGTAACTAGCCCCACAATTGTACCGTATTCATCATTCACAATGGCAATATGCTCACGCTGATTTACCAATTTATCCAATAGATTAGGTAGGATCTCAGAATCTCGCACATGCTTAACCTCACGGCTTAGTTGCTTCAGCTTCATTTCGTGCTGATCTTCGGCTAATGCGCGCAATATCTCATCTTTTAAAGCCATTCCAATAATAGTATCCTGATTTTCTTCAAAAATTGGGATACGCGAAAATTGCATTGGTTTGTACTGCTCGTAGTAATCCTGAAGAGTTTGGTTAGCGTCAGCCATAACCATTACCGCGCGAGGGGTCATTACATCACGTACAACTAATTTTTGAAGTCTCAGTAGGTTTTTGATAATCTTGGATTCTCCTTCGTCAATGGCTCCACTCTCTTCACTAGCTTGAGTCATAGCCGTTAGATCTGCCCGACTCAGTACTGAGCGCCCTTTCTCTTTCTTCAACCTTTTTGTAATCACTTGACTTAGCCAAACAAAAGGTGTTAGCAATAAGATCATGATTCGTAGTGCTCGCACAGTAAAGGGCGCTAACGTTCGCCAGTTATTTGCCCCAATTGTTTTTGGTATAATCTCCGAAAGTATGAAAATAGCAA
>CAKZPJ010000125.1 GCA_937138955.1 uncultured Flammeovirgaceae bacterium
CTAATAGGGAATAGCGTGGTATAGCCCATCACTTCGGGGTACTCATTTATCATTGCCTCACCAGTAGGTATAAAAGCTTGGGCTTTTTGGTACTGTAACTCCCCGTCTACGTAGCGGTTATGCTGAACTCGGTAGATGTTATCAGCATTGGTATGGAATCTATCATAACTCAACTCAAAACTAACGTACTGTAAAATCAACAGGCAAGCAGCCATGCCAATGGCTAGACCTAAAATGTTAATTAGGCTAAAGACTTTGTTCTTGAGTAGGTTGCGGTAGGCAATTTTGAGATAATTTTTAAGCATAAATTCAACAATTAGCAATGTACAGACTGCAATGAGCAATGCGTCCGCCTCAAGCGGATGTAATTAGTAGGTTACCTTCTATAATTACTCATTGCTAACTGCACATTGTACATTGACAATACTATGCCAAGCGGGCTGAGTGGACTCAAGGGCACTTTGACCTGATTATGTGTTTCATTCTGACACAGTTTCTGTTCAACACCGGACAGGTAAAAAATGTATAAGTTCTGTTTATAGAAAGGAAGAGGTTAGAACTAAAAATATTGATTGGGCGAATGTATCGTCAGGTTCAGAATAATGTTCTATTTTAGAAGCTATATACACTAAACGCTATGCACCAACCTGCAATTTCAACATTCTTCTTAATATTCATTAGTTCAATAGTGGCTAACCCAAGTCTAGCTCAAGAACGCTACCTCGATAGCCTATTTTCGGTACGAATGGAAACCTTTACTTATGCCCAGAAGCCTGACGAAACTCTGGATATGGATGTATACATGCCACAAGAAAATAGCGAAACTCAGCGCCCTGTTTTACTGTATGTGCATGGCGGAGGATTTTCGGGTGGGCAGCGAAACGGAGAACGAGGCAACCGCTTTTTTCGTCAATTAGCGCAGAAGGGCTACGTGGTAGCGACTATGAGTTATACGCTTACCATGAAGGGAAAGTCCTTTAGTTGCGACCAGCCGACACCTAACAAAATTAAAACTTTTCGCGCTGTTGGAAACGATATTGCTCGAGCTACCCAATTTCTAAATAGTAAATCCACCGAATTAGGCATTGATACCACTCAGCTTGTGTTAGCCGGAAGCAGTGCTGGGGCCGAAGCCGTACTGCACGCGGCATATTGGTCAGAAACTCGAGTAGCTGAAGGGACATCACTACTTTCTGAAACGTTTCGCTACGCGGGAGTTATTAGTATGGCGGGAGCACTGGTATCATTAGACTGGGTGACCGCCGAATCGGCTATTCCTACTCAGTTATTTCACGGTACTTGCGATAATTTGGTACCTTACGGCGAGGCTTCGCACCACTATTGCCAAGTAGGCGAACCAGGGTATATGCCACTCTACGGACCAGAAGCTATTACCGATAAGCTGCGAGAGTTAGGTAAATCGTATTATCTGTATACGGTCTGTCGTGGTCGGCACGAATGGGCAGGACGACCACTAGCCAATAACGTTGCCGAGATCACCGATTTCCTCTACCACGATGTGCTGCAACAGCAAAAACGACAGATACATACCATTCAAGCTTCAGCAGGCGATGATTGCCCTGATTATCCTGTATTTAATTATTGTGAGTAAGAATGTTGTATTCAGGTGTTTAAGTGTTTTTGTGTTCGTGAAATTGGTAGAGTAATCTGAAATTGTTTCAAAGTAGCCTAAACACCTGAATACTAGAATACCCGAACACTCTGTTAGCATGATTCCTATACTTGGTGCTTTATTTCCGGTTTTTGGCGTAGTAATAATTGGTTTCGTACTACGGCGGATGAAATTTCCGGGAGATGCTTTTTGGCCTTATTCTGACCGTCTGACCTACTTTGTGCTATTTCCGGCACTACTGATTAATAAGCTCTCCACCGCTAATTTAGCCCGACCGGAGCTGTTTTCTATGATGGGCATACTAGTTCTGTCTATCATTGTAGTTTCGGTATTGGTTTGGCTGGTAAAGCCAATCGTGCCAAGTAGTAACACTAGCTATACATCAGTACTACAGGGAAGCATCCGCCCGAATACCTACATTGGTTTGGCGGGTGCTTCGGCTCTTCTGGGAGCCGATGGATTAGCTCTTCTGGCCGTGGCTTTAGCAAGTGTAATACCATTGGTGAACGTAATTAGCGTACTGGGCTTTGCTCACTGGGTACCTAGCAGTTCACCAAGTGCTACCCGCGTCATCCGTAGCATTCTGACGAATCCTCTGATTGTTGCTTGCTTAGTAGGGTTACTACTCAATGTTAGTGGAATAGGTCTCCCATTAGGGTTAGACTCACTAACTGTAGTAATCGGTCAGGCTGCCTTACCGATGGGGCTATTGTCGGTGGGAGCTGGTCTACAGGTGCAAACATTAAGGCAACACTGGCAATTAGTAACGTTCAGTAGTCTGTTGAAATTGATTTTACTGCCGTTGCTGGCTTTCGGGTTAGGAGTTTTCTTCTCAGTGAATGGGTTAGCGCTGGCCGTGGTGGTGCTGTATACTTGTTTACCCTGTTCGGTTTCGTCATACACTTTGGCGGCTGAGTTAGGTGGGGACAAAAACTTGGTAGCAGCGATCATCACCATTCAAACACTGTTAGCTATACTCACTATGCCTCTGCTATTAGAGATGACAGTGCTGTGATTTTGCTAACTGGCAATAGTCTCTCTAATTTTTTTAACCCAAACTATATCTCAATACATCGAACAGGTAAGGGTGATAGGCTCTGTAGTGTCCTCTTTACCAAGAAGAAAATCTTACTAATTAACGTACAAAGTAAGGTTCATCTTTAATTCATCGAGTAGCATATTTTGGCGAAACCTATCTTGAGCAAGCAGCAATTTTGGCTTTTAATTTAAATGAATTGCGCTTTTAAGTAAAATTTTAGAAAGATGGTTACAAATTCACAGAATATCACTGTTGGACGAAAGTCACAAAGTATTTTCCGCACTACTCAGGTCAAATGGCCCGAAATTTTAAGCTTGGGAGCTTTACATGCGGCTGTAGCCATTAGTTGGATTGCCTATCAAGAATATCAACCAATATTAGTAGGGAAATTTCAATTAGCGCACCTTACGCAATTTTTAGTTATTACAAAAGCTATAATCTTAGTACTTATTCCCGTACTAGCGGGTTGGATAGCTGACAGGATTCTGGTTACTCGGGGGAAGTATTTTGTTGTGTACATGGTTGGAATCAGTGTAACGGCCATGGTGTTTATGGTAGTAGCCTCGCTAATTACAATTGGACCCAGTCATCCAGTGGCGAGTATTCTACCAATTATGATTGTTTTTTGGCTAACAAGCATGAGCATATTTCTCAGCCCGGCTTTTTCTATGTTAGAGTCTTTTGCTTCCAGTCGGAATCTACCAATTGCTATTGGGGTTATCATCTTAATTACAGATATTATCTATGCGTTGGAGCCACTGGTGGTGCTCTTAGTTCAATTTTTTGGCGAAAGCCTAACATTTGTTGTTGGAGCCATATTGGTCTTTGGAACAGGCTTACTTTTTAATAAGGTTGCTTCTGATGAAGTAATGGAGAGACAAGTACAAGCCCAAAAGATTGACAAAAGAGAAAAGAATCATATTTCCATACTTCCTATTTTATTTGTTGGCGCATTGGTAGGAATAGGGCGGGCATTCTTGGTTGAGTTTATACCCGTTGCCTCCCCGCTAACGGTAATATCAGGCGAGCAGTTATCATTTATGCTATTAGGTATCTCAGCCCTAACAGCGTTTGGGTTTGGACACTATGCTTCTCGTAAACGAGTGCGTAATGTCATGCCAATTTGCCTCTCTATAATGTTGCTGGGTGTTGGCGCACTATTATTTACAACGGCTAACCCGCTCTTATTTACTATTGTTGGGATTGGGTTAGCGTTAAGTTTTGGGGTTGCTCACATGAGTAGCATACCCTTTGCATTTAGTCGTCTTTCTGTCCGTCATATTACTCTGGGTATTGGGGCATTTCTCGGGGCTTCGGCGTTAGCTGAAGGACTTCTGGAAATATTCTATGTGATTCAGTAGAAAGGCATAAGTATTTTTAGGTTTGTCATTAGCACCCAGATTTTCTCAAGATATAAGAATAGGCCTGGGGTATCATTGTACGTTATTGAGCAGTATTGTTCGCTATCGGACAATAAGTGTTCCCGAAAAATTGCTGTACCACTCATAAAAGCGGATTTTGGTTTTGGCACATTATTATCAATGAACAATGTGCGGGGCACCCCGTGCAATTAACAGTTAGCAATTTGTAGCTAACAATTTGCAATGTACCTCTACATTGGAAAGTGTGACTCTCAATTGCGTATTGCACTCTTTTACAGTGGCATTGCACATTGTTCATTGCATGGGGTGCCCCACACACTGCTAATTGTTAAAGCCATGCTCAAGAACTACGTACTTATTGCTATTCGTAACATCTTCAAAAACAGAGTTTATTCTTTCATCAATATTTTTGGTCTAGCTATTGGACTCACTTGTAGCATACTTATTCTACTTTGGGTGCAAGATGAAATATCGTATGACTCTTTTCATCCGAAAGCCGATCGTCTGTATCAGGTTTGGCTAGAAGCCCAATGGGACGAAGAGCTAGGTTCACAAGTGGCATTACCATTACCAACCTACGAAGCACTCAAAAGTGCTGATAGTCATATAGAGCGAGTAGCCTTGACTGACTGGGGTAGCAATCACCTGCTTGCAGTTGAAGAGGACGCAATTGTCAAAGAAGGCTACTTTGCTAGTGAAGAGTTTTTAGAAATGTTTGAGTTTCCGTTGATACAGGGAGGCGAGCGAGGTACTTTGTTAGATGACCCTTCGTCTATTGTAATTACTGAGTCTACCGCTCGCGCTCTATTTGACCAGGAAAATCCAATTGGTAAAATTGTGCGGGTAGATGATAAGCATGAACTTCAGGTGACCGGAGTGTTGAACGACGTTCCATCTAACTCTTCTTTCGAGTTTGACTTTCTGCTGCCCTGGAAACTAAACGCAACTTACGAATATGTGAAGAACAGTCATGAAGGAAACTGGGATAATCACTCTTGGCAAGTATACGCTGAACTAACTGATCCTTCTCATAAGTCTGATGTAGAAAATAGTATCCGCGATATTGTACATGAAAATGGCAATATGGATTTTAAGCGCGAGCTATTTTTGTATCCGCTCTCCCGCTGGCGCTTACATTCTTCTTTTGAAAATGGAATAGAAACTGGAGGTATGATAGAATATGTGCAGCTATTTACGGTGATCGCCATTTTTATTTTGGTGATTGCTTGCATAAATTTTATGAATCTGGCTACTGCTCGGTCGGAGGGGCGAGCCAAAGAGGTAGGTATTCGTAAGAGTGTTGGCTCAAATCGCCGAGAGCTTATTCTTCAGTTTATGGGGGAGGCTATCTTCATCTCAGTATTGGCATTCCTGTTCGCTATACTTTTTACCGAGCTAGCCTTGCCTTTTTATAGTGATTTAGTAGATAAAAAGCTCTTTCTTAATTTTTCTACTTGGCAATTTTGGGTAGCCAGTTTCGGAGTGGTATTATTTACCGGACTTATTGCCGGTAGCTACCCGGCGTTGTATTTATCGTCTTTCCAGCCAGCGCGCGTACTAAAAGGGGCGACTAAAACCGGAAAAGGTGCTAGCACACCCCGCAAAGTATTGGTAACGCTTCAGTTTGGCTTTTCAATTCTACTAATTGTTGGGGCAATTGTCATTTACCAGCAAATACGCCTGGTGCAAAATCGAGAGTTAGGCTATAGTCAGGAGAATCTCATATTTGTAGGCGGTACCGATGATCTGAAGGAAAATTACGAAGTGTTGAAGAACGAATTACTACAGTCGGGACTCATTACTAGTATGACACGTTCAAATAGTCCAATCACCAATGTATACTCTAATAACTTTCTGGGTTGGCCGGGGAAACCCGAAGAGCAACGGGTAATCTTTTCCACCATTGTAGCTGGGTACGACTACACTAAAACTATGGGAATTGAAGTGTTGGAAGGTAGAGATTTTTCAGAAGAGTTTGCCAGTGATACTGCTGCTATTTTGGTGAATAAAGCCGGTATGGACATGATGAAACTGGACGACCCCATCGGAGCCCAGCTTGAATTTGGCGGAGAGAAGAGAACACTTGTTGGTATTGTAGATAATGTGTTGATGGGATCCCCTTACCAGCCTGTAGACCCAATGATGATAATTATGGGGGACTGGGGAGGAGGATACTCGCTACGGTTAGCTAAAACGAATAATCTATCCGGTACTTTGGCTCAGGTTGAAGATATTTTTAATAAGTATAATCCGGCCTATCCGTTTGAATATGACTTTGCCGATGTAGAATTTCAGAAGAAATACACCATCATTAATCTGACTAAAAGTCTGGCGAATTTATTTACCGTACTAGCTCTAATCATTACCGGGCTAGGACTATTTGGTTTAGCCTCCTACACGGCTGAACAGCGCACCAAAGAAATTGGCATTCGTAAGGTAATGGGAGCTTCCATTACCAGCATAATATCACTGATGTCGAGAGACTTTTCTCGTTTGGTAATTATTGCCTTTGTTATTTCGGCTCCTATCGCCTGGTGGGCATTGAACCAATATCTTGAGCGATACACTATCCGCACCGACATCCACTGGTGGATATTTCCGCTTACTGGTTTAGCAGCTCTAATCTTTGCACTGACATTTGTAGTTACCCAAGCACTTCGAGCCGCTCGCACTAATCCCGCTAAAGCATTGCGAAGTGAATAATCTACGACGTGATTGTGAATATGAGCTTCAAACCTTCAAAAGAGGAGCGCATATTTACTAATGATAAGACAGTCAATTTTATAAATTATTATGAACTTAGTACTAGATGATCAAGCTTTAAAAGGCGCAAATCTTTATGAGGAAGTATTACGTCTAGAGTTAGCGATAGCCCTCCATCGAGATGATAAACTGTAGGCCAAGCAAGTCGATTAGCGGAATTGCCTGGAATGATTTTTTAAAGAGAATTAGATTTACGTGGCATTACCATGAACTACGAAGTAGTTTAGCCCCATAATAATTCGGAGTGATATTTTAAATTTCAAATAACACTTTTGAGATATGAAATATAAGAAATGGAGTTTGGCAGAGAAGCTGGAAATCCTAACCAGTTCGGAGAATATAGGTATCGTTGAAG
>CAKZPJ010000126.1 GCA_937138955.1 uncultured Flammeovirgaceae bacterium
GATACCACTTCTGAAAGCGGGATGCCGTCGGTAGCGCACTACATCAAAAAGATATTCTTAGTCAGCGACAATGATGCTTTTAATCGGCTGTACGAATTTTTAGGGCAGGAATATTTAAATGACAAACTGCACGAGAAAGGTTACGAGCAACTGCACATTGTGCATCGGCTAGCCATTTTTAATACCCCGGAGCAAAACCGCACCACTAACCCGGTATCGTTCTACGATAACGCCAAAATTTTGTATCAGCAGGAGTTAGCCGAAAGCAGCCGAGACTTTCTAGTCACCACCCAAAACTTGCGGAAGGGAGTAGGATTTATTCGTAACGATTCACTTATCAATGAGCCTAAAGATTTTACTGCCAATAATTTTATTGCGGCTCGCACCTTACAGGACATGCTGAAGTCCGTCATTTTTCCTGATGCAGTTCCCGAAAGCCAACGGTTCAATCTTACCGAAGATGATTACCAATTCCTGTATCGTTATATGTCGCAATTGCCCTCTGAAACTATTTTTCCTAATTACTCCGCCGATACTGCTGAGAACTACTACGATAGCTACAGTAAGTTCTTTCTGTTTGGCGATACCCAAGAATCACTACCTAAGAACATTCGTATTTTCAACAAAATTGGAATGGCCTACGGCTACCTAACTGATAATGCCTATGTAGTAGATTTTGAGAGCAACACCGAATTTTTGCTAACGGCAGTAATTTACGTGAACGAGAACCAGATTTTGAACGATGGTGTTTACGAATACGATGAAGTGGGCATCCCGTTTTTAGCCGAATTAGGGCGGGTAATTTTCGAGTACGAACTAGCTCGCGAACGGACTCATGCTCCTGATTTGAGTCAATACCAAGTGACGTATGACAAAGACAATGAGGTTATGTAGCCTTGGAGCCCTTTTATTATTGGGGCTATTAATAGCCTGCTCCAAACCAGATGGCCCTTCGCTGGCTGATCGTAGCGGCTTAATTATCGATAGCATCAAAAGTGAGCTCGCCCCCGACAAGCGAGTAGCGCTATTCACCATCGAAGCTTTCGAGAAAATCGATACCGTTGTGCTACGAGGTGAAACTGACCAATTAACGGCTAAAGCTCAATTACTAGCCTCGCTAAACGACGCGGGCATTGCCTATCAGGATAGCATTCAGTCGCTACCGGCATCTTACTTGGAAGATGATACGTTGGGAGTAGTTTCTATTTCAGTCGCTAATATCCGTTCCCAGCCCAAACACTCGGGCGAATTAGCCACGCAGGCTACAATGGGTACTCCACTTCGCGTTTTAAAGAAGCAAGGTGACTGGCACTTGGTGCAGACCCCTGATAAATATATTAGTTGGATGCAGGGTAGTTTCCTACCGATGAACGCTGATACTTTTCAGACCTGGCAGGAAGCTGAAAAAGTTATTTATACTAACCCCTACGGCTTTGCCTACTTAGATGAAAATATGGAGCATGTAGTTTCCGATTTAGTGATGGGCAACATCATGAAGGTGAAGGACGAAAACCGCCGGGTATACTGGGTAGAACTACCCGATGGCAGAGAAGCCTACGTAAAAAGAAACGAAGCAGTCATGTTAGATGATTGGCTCGCTGAAGTTAAGGCTACGGAAGAATCGGTGGTAGAAACCGCTTTTCAGCTGATGGGTGTGCCTTACTTGTGGGGTGGCACTTCGGCCAAAGGAGTGGATTGCAGTGGCTACACTAAAACTATCTACTTTATGAATGGCAAGGTGCTCCCTCGCGATGCATCTCAGCAGGTACACGCCGGAGAGCTAGTGGACGAAAACAAAAACTTCAAAAATCTCCGTCCTGGCGACCTCCTATTCTTCGGGCGGTCCGCTACAGATAGCACCCGCGAAAGGGTTACACATGTTGGTATGTGGATTGGTAACGATGAGTTTATTCACGCCCCGGGTCTGGAAGCTCACGTAAGAATTAGCAGCATCAATTCCGAATCAAAGAACTACGATGAGTTCAATCTGAATCGTTACCTGCGCACTAAACGTATGCTTACTAGCAACCGCGATATTCTGACCTTAAAAGATGTGAAGTTGTTCTAGTTCTTGTATATTTCTTATATGGATTTTAAAAAACAATTAGAAGCATTCCAAGCTGAGACTCGTCGCCGATCAAATAAGCTTGAAGAATCTTAAAAAACTACTTCTCTTCCGCTACTTTAAGCAAATACTCACTAGCAACCGCAATATTCTGATTCTAGAGAATATGTAGCTGCTCTAACCGCTGAAAAGCATAAAATAGTGAAGCTACGTGCATAGCCTGCACCAGCTTATTTTCATTGAGTAACTGCTTCACTTCCTCAATTGGCATTAGTACTACTTCAATTTCCTCTCCAGTATCTAGTTTCTGTTCGGCTACTTTTTGAGCATTTAGACACAAAAATGAGATTGACCGATTGTTATGATTCGCTGGGTTGGCTGAAACTCGTGCAATCTCTTCCCAATTTTCACCGGTATAACCGGCTTCTTCCAATAATTCTCGTTGTACCGCTTCCATCTCCGGCTCACCGGGGTCAACCGCCCCGCCCGGGAGTTCCAGAATAGCTTCACCGTAAGCGTGACGGTACTGACGCACTAGCACAATTTCCCGCTCGGGAGTAATGGCAGTTACGTTCGCCCAATTAGGGTATTCCAGCGTATAGTAGGGTTCAATAATTTGCCCACTTGGCATTTCACAAACATCTGCCCGCACTTTAATCCAGCGATCTTGCAGTACGTACTTTTGGGAGAGAGTTTTCCAGTTGAGTGATTTGTTCACAGTATCTTCATTTAATTTTTTCCGTCCGGTCTCTGGATATATCTTGAGAAAGGCATCACTACTTTTCGTGAAAATAAAACTACCATTCGGGTTATCTATTTTATTATAGATAGTTCTTGATTGTGCCGACATTCAATTCGGAATACGAATCCTAGTCTTCAGTACCTTTTAACAATTCATCCCAGCGTATTTTCTGAAATACTAAATCGGCTTGGCTGCTTTCGTACAAGATCCCAATGGTGTCCTCGTCAATAGAAGTCAGACTGGAGTAGCCCCGGCTAATCCCCTCATCTAACAATAGCTGATAGTTTTTCGGCCAAGTCATACCTTCGTCCTCACTCACTTTAATCGTCATCCGGCGACGTTGGTCGGTTGCATTGGGATTGGAAAAAGCTAGGTAGCGTCTTCTATTGCGTTTGTGGACGATGATACTGGCCATACTTATTGGTTCAATTAGAGCCTGGCGGGATGTGGGATGGGCTGCCCAGGTTTTCCCCCAGTCTTCGGTAACGTATACCGACCGCGCCCCACCCCGATTATCGCGCATATTAAGCATCAGCAAGCCGTCTGATAATTGAACTACTTGGGCTTCGGTAGTATTAGACTTTGCACCGGTACCGATCTGCCAGGTTTTACCACGATCTTGACTAAATATGATGGTAGCGTAGGGCATGCCCTCAGCATCTTTGTACTGAGCCGGAAAAACCAAGGTGCCGTCTCGGGTAGTAATCCCCCGACCGGGTCCTTGCAAAAGGAGCGTCCAGGATGGGTCTTTAATCTGTTCGGTAATATTGATTGGTTCCGACCATGTTAGGCCACCGTCTTCGCTTTTAATTAGTAGGAACTGTCCGGTCTTCGAAGGTGATAGTCCTGAGCCAGAAGCGTTCCAGGCTCTCTGACCGGGATAACCGTGCGTCCACAGTCCCGCTACCCAAAGGGTATTCGTGGTAGGATCAAATAGTACGGCAGGGTCACCTACTCCGTTGGCCTCTTCCGGTATTCCACCCCATTCGCCCCGATCCATGATGATCTTCATCGGCTCCCAGGTTTCACCCCCATTAGTACTGCGGCTCATACCGATATCTATATCTTCTTGTAAGTCAACCTCACTGTTGTAGCGAACATCGTAGACTGCGATAAGCGTATCTTCGCCAGCAGTCACTAAACCTGGTATTCGATAGGTATGTACATTGTCTTCGCCGTGTTGGCGTAACGCGATTCCTGCTCTTAGTAGAGGAATATCCTTCATCGGTAGTGAATGCTTTTCCCCATCAATCACTACTGCTTCAACGTAAGCTTCTAAACGATCCGTAGACGACATATGCTCAGTAGGCTGAAGGCTTATCCACAAATAGTTATTGCCCTTTTTTAGGGAAATGTGGTTTCCTAGGTACGTCTGTTCTTTGGCAACCGCGGTAGCAAAACTTCGTGAAATGCTAAATACCGAATCTTGACCGGTGTAAAACCCTCGCACTTTGGCAATACTGCTTTCCTTCTGCGTATCTACCCGTACAATAACGGCTTCCAGCAATAGCTCCTCCGTTAGGGAATAGATGTTGAGTCGAGCAAAAGGGTTATCAATTTTCTCCTTCAATACGGGATACACTGGATACCATACACCAATCTCGGGCGCGTTTTGGGCGAAGACAGTTTTTGCAAAAAGCATTAATAAGCATATGAAAATGATTTGCTTCATTGCAAGATTGTTTCGTTAATAACTATCCCAATTATAATTAACGCTTACCACTCATAGCATTTTTCCGGAACTGGCTTTTTCTCTCGATAAACAGCTAAGGTAAACGTCTCATTGCCTAGGTGGGCGACATTGAGAACTTACCTACTAATGTACCAAAGTGAATCAGTTGAGGTAATTCCTGGTAATTACTTAGCAAAGTGCTGATAGAATAGCGAGATAGTTTCTATTCCCTTCAGGAAGTTGAAAACGCCGTAGCTTTCATTGGGTGAGTGAATAGCATCTTCATCCAGACCAAAGCCCATTAGTAGCGAATCAATGCCTAGCTCTTTCTGAAATAGTGATACGATGGGAATGCTACCGCCTTCGCGGGTTAGAAACGGCTCTTTTCCCCAGGCATCTTGAAAGGCTTTCTTAGCAGCTTCAATAGCTACTGAATCAGTAGGAACTACCGCTGGTTCGCCCCCATGGTGCGGACTTACCTTTACTTGCACTGTATCGGGAGCAATAGATTCAAAATGCTTTGTGAATAGTTCGTCAATTTCGTCGGGGTGCTGATTGGGTACCAAACGCATGGATATCTTGGCGTATGCTTTGGATGGGAGCACGGTCTTAGCACCTTCGCTGATGTAGCCACCCCAAATTCCGTTTACGTCCAGCGTAGGCCGAATGCCAATGCGCTCTAAGGTAGAGTAGCCATCCTCGCCAGCTAGCTTCTGAACTCCTAGTTCCTGCCTGTATTTTTCATCGTCCTGCGGGGCACGATTGATTTCAGTTCGTTCTTCTTCGCTTAATTCTAGTACTTTATCATAAAAGCCTGGAATAGTAACTCGGCCTTGATCATCGTGCAACGAAGCAATCATTTGGCAGAGAACATTAATCGGGTTCGCTACCGTACCGCCAAACATACCGGAGTGTAGATCAACTTTGGGCCCGGTAACTTCTACTTCCATATAGCTCAACCCTCGCAAACCAACCGTAATGGAAGGGTTCTCGTTATCGATGATTCCAGTGTCGGAAATTAGCACTACATCAGCTTGTAGTCTTTCGCGATTATCCTTTACAAAATCAGCCAAGTGTTTGGAACCAACTTCTTCCTCACCTTCAATCATAAACTTGATATTGCAGGGAAGAGCGTCGTTGGCAATCATAGTTTCCAAGGCCTTCACGTGCATGTACATTTGCCCCTTATCATCACTAGAACCGCGGGCGTAAATCTTTCCGTCCCTTATTTCCGGCTCAAAAGGGGGCGATTTCCATAGTTCGTAAGGGTCGGCAGGTTGCACATCGTAGTGGCCATAGACCAAAACGGTCGGCTTCGCTGGGTCAACCATCTTTTCGGCGTAGACAATAGGATACCCTTCGGTTTCTATCACTTCGGCTTTATCTACGTTGGCCTCTACCAGACGATCTTTCACAAACGAAGCCGTCTTCATAATATCATCACGATACTTAGAATCGGTGCTAACCGAAGGAATACGTAGTAGATCAAATAATTCGTCTAGGAAACGATCCTTATTTTCCTCAACGTAGGTTTGAAAAGTGGACATATCTTTGGTGTTATAGTGCTAGGTGTTAAAGTGTTATAGGTGCGTATTGTTTAGATGCTTGGAGTAAATGCTAAGTATGGCTTGCAATTCACAAAGTAGAACTCACCAAGACGAAACTTTTATTCTTCAACTTTCGAATCAACAAACCTAGCTCGTTTTAAGAGATCAATGATAAGGTTCATGTCAGATTTCCCAAAAATTTCTGTCAACTTTTTTATTCCAATAATTTCAATAGAACAATTTCCTGGAAAACCCGGTCCTCCACCAGTTATTGCATCACTAAAGGCATCAAGGTTTTTACCAAAACACTTTACTGAATCAATGGGTATCTGATCTGTATAATCATCCCAAAATTCACTTTTTGTTTTATAAGAATACCCATCAAGGATAATTCTTCTATATTCCTGATCGCTTTCTACTTTGTCCTTCAAAATACTCTGAACTCAAGAACTATAACACCCTAACACTATAACACCAAATTGTTAATCCTTCTTCACAAAAAGGTAGGTACGACTTTCGTATCCTTTTAGTAAGCGTCGGATGTTTTTCTGATGGGTGATAACTAGCAACGTGAACATGGCAAAGCCGAAAGCGATTAACAAAGGCTCGCCAGTGCGGAAGGGGCGTAGTAATAAAAGTAGAGGAAACGATAGGGCGGCTAACAGTGAGCCTAGCGAAACGTACTTTGTCGAGATAAGAATTATTAGAAAAACTAGCGCACACAGTAGAGCAACTACTGGCTGAATGATTAGTACCATGCCTGATAGGGTAGCCACGCCCTTGCCCCCATCAAACTTAGTAAATACCGGAAAGATATGACCTATCACTGCTACAATACCTAACAATAACTGAAACTCGACTAACCGATCAGCCGGAATAATATCTTGTTGAAGTAATAGACGAGCCAGGGAAGTTGCTGCGGCGCCTTTCAGCATATCGAGCAATAGAACAATGATGCCGGCTCGTTTGCCCAGCACCCGAAACGTGTTGGTTGCCCCGGCATTACCACTGCCGTGCTCTCGCACATCAACTTCGTACATCCGCTTGCCGTACCAAACCGCCGACGGAATGGAACCTAATAAATACGCTAAAAGTATTGCACAACCTACGTAAAAAATCGTCATCTCCTGGTTTTCTCTTTCGTCTAAGCAATGTACTATGCGCAACCAAAGCTTTTTGGCTGCTAACGGCTATAATATAAGAAACTTTAGCGACATGCCTATTCTAACTGGAATGTACTAGACTCCGAAAGTATAAGCAAGATTAGAACCCGTCGCGATCTGCTTCTTCGTCCTCTTCTTCTAGTTCTTCATCAGCAATCATATCTGGCACAATGTCGAAATTGTAAGGTTCGTCAATACCAAGGTAGGTTTGGCGGAAGCGATTAACGAAAGTTAAAGTTTCAGAAATATCACTGAGGTAGAAAGCAAATTCATCGGAGTCTGCTTTACCCATTTTAGAAC
>CAKZPJ010000127.1 GCA_937138955.1 uncultured Flammeovirgaceae bacterium
TGCTAACTGCTAATTGTACATTGTTCATTGAAGAAGACTTGATGAATAAGCAGTTCAGTTCCTTGGACTACGTTGTTGTTTAGTTGACCGCACTCTTCACACACGAACTTATACTGATGTACTTCTGATTTATGATCGCAAGACGAGCAGTAGATGGCTACGGGCACCGTTTCAATTTCCAGCTTTACTGCTTCGTAACGATTTTCTGTTTCAGTGAGTGCCTGAAAAGCGTTTTGCATCAGAATAGGCTCTACGTTAGACAGCATGCCCACTTGTAGATTAACCTGCACCAAGCGGTTCATTTTATCCGCCGGAAACTCATCTTCTAACGTTCGGAAAATACTTCTTACCAACGATACTTCATGCATAACCTTCGCTCTTTGCTTCTCGTTCTAGCCGGGCTAATTGCGCTAAATGTCGTTCGGCCTCTGCCAGCAAATCGGGAGCATCTACCAGCGATTTCACCTCCTGAGATTTTTCCAGCATATCTTGGTAACGAGTATGATTAAAACCATCTTCCCCATTATCAATAAACCAACTAGCTTCCAAATAATTCAGTAATGTCAGTGCTCGTTCGTAAGGGTAAGCCGAAGTTCGTACCGTCAAAGCTTCCTTATAGTACTCTAACGCTTTTTCGTAGTTATCAATTCGTAAGGCGGTCGGGTACTTAGTCAGCGCGTTGGCGTAGTTGTTACAAATTAAGCCGAATTCGTAGGGATTATTTTCTTTCGTAAAGTACTGTAGTGCTTCCTGAAATGAGGTAGCCGACACCGCCGCCCAAATGCCCTTTTTCTGCTGTAAGTCCGACATCTCGGCGTAAAGCACTCCCAGTTGGGCGTGGATCTGAGCGAAGGTTTCCGGAGCTTCGTCCCGTTTGAAGACTTTCAATGCCTCCTGATAGGTGTCAATTGCTGGTTTATAGAACTGGGGATTACCGTTCTGCGCCCAAGTGTATAGCAGGGTGCCTTTTCGGAGCAAACTGCTACCAGCCAGCTCCGGCAAATCCTGATCCCGGAAAATATCCAATGCCCGATTAATGTACCCCAGCGATTCAGAGTAACTTTCAGAAATATTGGCCACTTCGGAAGCATCAATCAGTAGTAATCCTACCTCCGCCATTCGTTCCTGTTGCTCCAGATAGGTAAGAGTGTCCCAGAGCAGATCTTTGAGATTGTTCACCTGATCCTGATCGTAAGGAACTGACAAACGGGCCATCCAGGTACTAATTAGGATGTGCTTTAAAGCGTAAGCAGCTTCATCAGATAAATCTTGAGAAAGATGCTGTTGTAAACGTTCTTCCGCTTCAACTCCTTGATTCGTATCTAACAACAATGTAGCGTACTGTTTCAAAGTAAAAGCATAATGTTCATGATCGAGTGCAGCATCCAGTGCCTCCTGATACATTTTTTGCACATCATCCAGCGTTACCGAAGTAGGCCAAAGACCATACTGCTGAAGTAGAGCTATGTTATGACGACTTCGATATGTCTTCTCCTTCTTTAAAGTATCGGCTAAATTTTCCGGTAATTGCTGATTAGTTTGCAAGCAGCTAAGACTAACTACTTCATTATGAAGTTGTGGATGTTGCGCCAGATAGTTTTGGGCTTCTGCCTGATTACCCAAAGCAATGAAAACGTAGCCAAGCAGTACTTCAGAATGCAGTGGCGTCGGGCTACTCATTAAAAAAGGGGGGGCACTGTTATCCCAAATTAAGGGCATTGTAATACCTCTCTCGTCTACAATTAGATTGGCAACTAAGGCCCCTTCGGTAGTAACGGCTACCAACTCCGACAGGCGAGGCACTGAGTCAATAATTACAGTTACCTCGGCCTGATATATCTTATCTAGGTGGATTGTGATCATTGTTATTATAAACTAATCTTTAAAATACCAGAAGTATCCTGCACGGTATACTCCAGTTTACGATCTTGGTCATTCAGAGAGTTATCGATCAGAATTTCGTGCAGGGCAATGGTTTTATCGCCTTTTAAATTTCGGCTCTTGAGCAGATGCTGGCTGGGCTGGTGCATCTTGTAAAACCACTGCTGCGATGTGGGCGCGACTAGTAACGTAGAGCGTTCGGATTGATAAGCGAGATAAGCGTGTTGCTCATCGCCAAATAACTTGGTAGCAATCTCCCCTGGAATATACAGATGCGATGCTTTTAGGGTGATGCTGTCCATGCTACCTCCTCCAAAATATACTCTACTACTCTGTTACCGGCCTGCTGTACTGCTTCGGACATCCCTACCTCTAAACGAGTATTGTCAATGGCAATCAGATATACCTGAATGTTGTCGGGATACTCATCCTGCAACAACTTCTTAGCGTAGGAGAGAGCCTGATCCCACTTAATACTGTGCAGAAAAACCATAGGGTCATCTTGTGGAGCCTTTCGCACTTCTTCGGCTGGAACCCGATATAGCGTACCGATGGGATCGCCAGTGTTAACCACCGCATCTACCAAAATAATCTGCTGATGCCCTTTCAATTGAAAAAGTACCTCAAAGGCAGAGGTACCCATATCAAACAGGCTTATATCGTCCCTACTGGAAAGAGTATCTTTTAGTTTTTGAATTACGTACGTTCCCACTGCATCGTCACTCCGAACAGGGTTTCCAAACCCCATGATGGCAATACGGTGAGATGCACTTCCCTGCTCCGTCATACTCACTTACTTCTCGTTAAAAGAAAGTTCTAAGCTTACAATTACAATTTAAAGCGAGCCAACTCTTTATTATCCTTGGCGTCATGGGCGTGTACGGTACATACAAGACAAGAATCAAAGGAGCGAGCTACCATGCCAACTTCTACTGGATCATGAGCGTCTTCAATTTCTGTACCTTCCAGAGCAGCTTCAATCGGGCCAGGTTGACCTTCATTATCCACTGGGCCAACGTTCCAGGTAGTAGGAGCTACCACTTGATAATTTTCAATGACGCCGTTTTTGATTTCAATCCAGTGAGCTAGTGCACCTCGAGCCGCTTCAGTGGCTCCCCAACCTTTACCATCACGCTCTTCGGGCTTGATGTAGAATTCACCATCCAGATCAATCTGGCCAAGCCACTCATTAATGTATTCGTAGATACGGGGGGCTTCGTGCATTCGAGCCAGGGCACGGGTAAATACGCTAGGGCCTTTTTCTTTCATAATATCTCCGAACAAAGGATCACGATTCTGGTGATCTAAATTGCCAGGATTAGATGCCATAATCACCCGAGCCAACGGACCGGCTTCAGCCGCGTGGGTCATGTAGCGCGGTGACTTCGACCAACTGTATTTACCGTCAAAGTCGGTTTCCGTCAGTATGGTTGAGTTAGTTACCGGAGTGGGTATAGGTTCTTCCCAGGGGTGTGCTGGGGCATGATCTTCAAACCAAGTGTGCTGCACGTGTTCAGCAATCTGCATATGATCTAATGCGTGGTAGTTCTCGCCGTCGTGGAACCCACCGGCACTAATCAGTGCTTCGTTACGGCCTTCAATGGTTGGGTTATTATACTTATCTTTATGCAGGTAAGTGCCATAGGCCAAGTATTTACCCACTCCCTGACCGAAGGTATCCAGTCCAAACTCTAAGGAGGCCCGGATAAATAATCCTAGATCACTGTTGCGTTGCGAATCATTTTCATCCACCCAAGCCATTAAGTCATCCCACGATTTAACCTGTAAATAACGCTCAATAGAGCAGCCCAGCCATACGGGTTCTAGCCAATCATTTCGAAATTGGTTCATAATCGCGTATGCCCGAGTAATATCTTTCAGAGTAGGGGCACACATTACTCCGCCAGGAACCATATAGCTGGAATGAGGCCATTGCCCACCAAACAGAGCATAAACCTCAACTGGACGACCACTTGCGGTCACTCCCTTCTGGAAGGAAGTACCCACATACGCGGCAAATCGCTTCACTACCTCTTGATACAGTGGCTTATTCGCAAACTTCTTATT
>CAKZPJ010000128.1 GCA_937138955.1 uncultured Flammeovirgaceae bacterium
CTGAAGTTAAGGTTAATCCTTTTTCAAAGACGAAAGTCACTGTATTTACTAATCCAGCGCGAAACTTATTGTATGTGTCGCTATTTTACAACTTATCAGCCGATGTTCAAGTTGAATTACACCTGTGCAATAGTGCTAGTCAGAAGGTTTTTACTAAAACTATGTCCTCCCAAACTTTGATGATCGACTTATCAAAATACTCTTTATCACCTGGTGTTTACTACCTAAATATATACCGCGCTAACCACACCTCAGAGGTTGTTAAGCTATTGATAGAATAAACTTTAAACTATACCTAGACAACTACAAACTCTATTTACCTAGCAGAAAACAAGTTCTTTTGCTACATTGGTCAGCACAATTTACTAGCAACCATGAATTACTTTCTCTTTCTTTTCAGCCAATTATCGCTCTTTTCATCTGTTCTTTTCGCCCAACCTGATTTCACCCCTAACTACGATGAGGATAAAGTACCGACCTATACTTTGCCCGATCCATTGGTATTTGAAAACGACGAAAAGGTAGAGAGTCAATCCGGTTGGCAGGAGCGTAGAACTGAAATCTTACAGCTATTTGCCTCTCAAGTCTACGGTAAAACTCCCAATCAGTCGCTCGATTTGCGAACCAAAATACTTTCTACGAATAAGCAGGCACTAGATGGTAAAGCAACTCGTAAAGAAGTTCGGGTTTTCTTCTCAAAACGAGATGCTCGGCCGTACATGGATATCTTGCTGTTTGTACCCAATAGTGCCAATCGTCCGGCACCCGCTTTTCTGGGCTTAAACTTCTACGGAAATCAAACTATTCATCCTGATCCGGGCATCACGCTTTCTGACCAGTGGATGCGAGCGAATGAGGATTTTGGGATTGTAGACCACCGAGCTACCGAGGCCTCGAGAGGAGTGCGCGTATCGCGCTGGCCGGCAGAAACCATTATTGACCGAGGTTACGCGCTAGTAACCATCTACTGCGGTGATATTGATCCCGATAAGAACGATTTTCTAGACGGAGTTCATCCGCTATTTTATGAATCTGGGCAGCAAGAACCCTCCGATGAGGAATGGGGAACGATTGGAGCCTGGGCCTGGGGATTAAGTCGGGCATTGGATCATTTGCAAACCGAGGAAACTATTGATAGTGACCAAGTAGCTGTTATCGGCCATTCTCGCTTAGGAAAAGCCTCACTGTGGGCTGGAGCGCAGGATGAACGCTTCGCGATGGTTATTTCTAACAACTCGGGTTGCGGTGGAGCAGCTCTATCTCGGCGGGCTTACGGAGAAACTGTCGGACGAATCAATCACAATTTCCCGCATTGGTTCTGCAATAACTTTGAGCAGTACAATAAAAATGAATTTTCTCTATCGGTTGATCAGCATATGCTGCTTTCATTGGTTGCTCCTCGCCCTCTCTACGTAGCTAGTGCAAAAGAAGACCAGTGGGCTGATCCTAAAGGCGAATTTTTATCAGCAGTCTATGCTACCCCTGCCTATCAATTTTTGGGGAAAGAAGGGCTTCCAACAACCCAAATGCCTCCAGTTGATGAACCAGTGATTGGTACTATCGGCTATCACATCCGCAGCGGAGGACACGATATTAACTCTTACGATTGGGAGCAATATCTCAATTTTGCAGATAAGCACTTTGGTGGAAAGAGGCCTTAGCTCCACATAAGCCTTTTTACGCCTTCCGATAGATATTCATCAGGAAGCTAAACCATAAGCTTAGATACGCCTACGCTACAAAGCAGATTCACACCTATGCTTCTAAAGCGCATTTATTTTAGTTTGGTCTACTCGATTGCCAACTATAACTCGTCTTCTGGAGTGTTAAAATTTTTATATTGAGCCACAATAGCTTCGGGAATATCCAAAAAGTGGGCTCGGAGGTGATTTTTAACAATAGCGTTCATGCTTTGGTCGGTTAGTCGTCGCTGTTGATATAAATTATCTAATTGAGTTAGGTCTTCGTTTCGGTAAATACTGCAGAGCGGTTGAATTCGTTGCTCAGCACGACTAATCACAGTAGCATAGCGCTTTCTAAATTCCTCTAGCCATAAAGTAAAAGCCTTTACATTTAAACGAGGCATATCGCAAGGAACCACTAATAAATGTTGTTGAGGAATCTTACGATGCGCCGAGATAATTCCTCGCACTGGTCCGTTAATTTGTTTTAAGCTCCCATCAACAACCAGGGGAATATTGGGCAAACGTTGACTGTAAAGCTCCTGCTGCTCAAGACGAACGGATAGAAAAGTAGGAATATTAAGACTAGATAGACAATTGTAAAGCAATTGCGCCCATGGTATTCCTCTGTCTTCTTTTAGTCCTTTATCAGTACCCATCCGGGAACTTAAACCGCCGCACAGAATAAGTGCTGAAATATTCGCTTTATTTTGGTTCATACCGGAAGTTATGATTAGCCAATAATGATGTCTATGAATGTGGGTAGTAATATAGAACCGCCAAGCTATTCAATCCATTTTACATCAACAAAATAGTATCTATTGTAGCAAATGCAGCAGCAAATAACTCTAAATTGGGGCTTTAAGGGTAAAGTACTTTGCATTTAGCTATAGTTTACCTTGCGTATTCCAAACCTAAAACCCACTAACTCACGATAGCTAGCCTATGGATACAACTAACAAGGAGAGTCGCCTGGTTCGCACCCTTACAGCATTTGACGATGCTAATCGGCATGATCCGCGCACTTATTATGATGAAGCAGGAAACTCAATTCCTTCAGAGCTACTGTATGCCCAGCGCATGAGTGCGACGTTACTAGTATTCTGCCCTTCGCCCTCAGAGGCACTACAACTGGCTGCCCGAAGTCAGCATATTGAACGGTGGAAAATTCCAAGAAATGATTATCCGATGGATCGTAAGGGATACTTACGGTGGCGCAGCGAACTCAAGAAATTTCACGGAATACGAGTGGCGGAGATTATGCAGCAATATGACTATGACGACAAAACCATATCCCGAGTCAAAGCTCTACTAAGCAAGAAGCAAATGAAGAACGATGCCGAAGTGCAAACTCTGGAAGATGTGATCTGCTTGGTTTTCTTACGCTACTACTTTGCCGATTTTACTCAGAAGCATCCTGAAGAAAAGATTATCTCAATTGTTACCAAAACCTGGGATAAGATGTCTAGTAAAGGACACAAATCTGCGCTTGCTTTACCTTTATCAGAAACTTCACGCGCCATCATTGAAAAGGCTCTAAGCTAGTCTTTAAGCTGTTTAGGATGCTTCAGGATTAGGGAACTGGTCAGGTTCATCTTGCACATCTCGGTGTAAGCAGCGGAAATCTTTCTCGATCAAAATGTGTAACAACGGCGTATCTTCTGAGAAAATTCGCTCTTCAATGCCTACTTGGTTGGTAGTGACCCACCGATGAGCGACTTGCTCCGAAACTCTCACCCTTATTTCGTGATTCTGATAAGCTACTATTACGGGCTGCTGATCGGCATGGATTGATAAACTGTAGGAAAACGCTGGATTTCCTTCACCAATTCTCATCACCTCTTGCACCGGTTTTCCCTCGCCTATTCGTTGCACTTCAGCCTGAGTTAACCGCAACCGAAGGCTGTTCCCTTGAATTCGTAGCTTCATAGCATAAAAGTAGTAAAAGGCCAACAAAAACTAGCAAGACACTATAAAGGAAAATGGTTAATTGGCCCTCACACTTTAGTCTGTATAAAGCGTAGGGATGTTATTATTCTACGACAATAATAATTCTTCGGTAGCTGTATAGCATCGGCTCTCCGTCGTCCTTTACTTCAAGAATAACGTGAAAATTCTGCCCAGTAGCAGCATTTTGAGGAATAGTGATGATGGCTACTTGAGTGTTAGCATTCGTTATATTTACCGAACCAGTATACGTTCCCACGCCTTCGTATACCAACCAGTGAAAGTCCAATTGATCACCATCCGGATCAGTTGATCCTTCAGCATCCAGAGAAATCTCCGCTCCGGGTGATACAGTTAATGTAACGACATCTTTGCTGGTATCTCCGTCGAAAGCAGCTACCGGATTGTGGTTAGCTTCTTCAAAAGGTTTTACGCACCAATCCATACGAGCCTCAAAATCATTCTGAAAAGCGGGTCGCCAGCGGGCTACCGAGAGCTGAGCTTTTTCTCCGATAGGCTTATCCGAAAGTGGGTCATTATTAAGATCGACGAAAAGAGGTTTTGCCCCTTGGTATCTTCCCCCCCACGAACCCCAGGTAGGCTGTTCTGGATAGTTCAACCCATTGGCAATAAGATATAAGAACGACGGAGTATCGCCTTCAATATAAGGAGCACTCCACGCGCTCGGTCGTTCAGTATACAGTTTGCCTAATGGGCCATGTTTGTCTAGCACATTTTCTTCTACCCATGCTTCGGAATAGTAAGACGTGTCTCCCTGCTGGTATATTCCACGGAAAGTACCCGTACCCTCACTACTTTGGATAATAAACAAATTAGGAAAATTTTCTAAAATCCAGTCGTTAGATAAATCTTGTTTGGCAATGGCATACACCCGAAGCTTAGCCACAAAAGTCGCCAGCTCTTCCGCACTTCGCTCTTGTTTTACTTGCCACAGTGCCTGAGCTAAATCAGAAGCCGTACCCCACACTACAATCCAGACCGGACGCGGATCAGGGCGATCTACTAGTTCTATAATCCAGTCGGAACCTTCAGAATTTTTATCCGCTCCAATTTTTTCAGTGAGGGGAATCTCGCTGGTCTTTTGGGTTTTAGGATCCCAGTTTCTCTTAGGAACAGGGTACCCCGTTTTGATCTTATCCAGTAAAAAGGGCACGGTAGGGTATCCATCAGCATGGTGGAGTAGTTGATCGCGCACTTCCCCGTACGCATTGATGCGCTCGGCAATTAATTCTGGCAAGAGTGCCGGACGATTATCACGAATAACCCGCCCCGTAGCAATAAGTCCTTCTACATCAAACTCATTAGAATACAAAAGAAAGCGTACCATTGATTCTTCATCGTCCGGATCACCTCCGATATCCGTGAGCACAACCACCCGGGGCTTTCCGGTTGAACCTGTGGGTTCTAGATTCTCAGCCTTAGCTTCAGATAAAGAGCTACGTTCAGCTTCCTGTGATGAAGAGGTACAGGCATTCAGGCCCAACGCTGTTGCGAAACTAATAATAATGATTAGCTGATGTGAAAGGCTATGGGTTATTTTCTTCATGTGCATTGGGGTAGAGTATTGATAAGAAGTAACGCTATTGCTCTGTGACTACATACTAATAGCTTAGACTTTTTTTCAAACCCATATCCCAGCTATGCAGTCTCCAAGTTAATGAGTCAAAAGCTAATCCATAGTAAACTCCAGTGGTTCTTCTACTTTAGTTTTAAGCAACGCTAAATCTAGCACTTCACTTACTGTATCTATAAAGTGTACCTTCAAACCTTTTACGTAGCGATCATCAATCTCTTCGATATCCTTCCGGTTTTTCTGACAAAGAATAATTTCTTTGATCCCTGCTCTACGTGCCGCCAGAATTTTCTCTTTAATCCCACCTACCGGCATCACCTTGCCTCGTAAGGTAATTTCGCCCGTCATAGCTACCTTGGCTTTTACTTTACGCTGAGTATAGACCGAAGCCATTGCGGTAAGCATCGTGATTCCGGCGGAAGGCCCATCTTTAGGAACAGCTCCGGCGGGCACATGCACGTGCAGATCATAGTTCTCAAAAACTTTGTAGTGAATACCCAACTGTTCCGCCTTTGATTTCAGGTAAGAAAGCGCAGTCATGGCTGATTCCTTCATCACGTCGCCAAGTTGTCCCGATAGGGTTAGTTTTCCCTTACCTCGACTCAAACTACTTTCAATAAATAAAATCTCGCCCCCCGATTGAGTCCAGGCTAATCCGGTCACTACTCCCGGAGTATTATTATCCTGATAGTTTTCTTTGTCAAACACGGGAGCGCCCAATATACGGCGTACTTCAGCTTCGGTAATTTTCTTGGAATACTCTTCTTCCATGGCTAACGACTTTGCCACATTACGAATAACCGTAGCCAGTTTTCGCTCCAAATTTCGCACCCCTGATTCGCGGGTGTAATCTTCCACTACTCGCGTTATTGCTTTCTTATCGAAAGAAATATCTTTTCCGGTTAACCCATGTTCTTTACGCTGCTTGGGAATTAAATGGCGTTTAGCAATCTCTACTTTTTCCTCCAGCGTATAGCCCGAAATATCAATAATCTCCATCCGATCACGTAGGGCCGGATGAATTGATTCTAGGGAATTGGCGGTGGCGACAAAGAGTACGTTAGAAAGGTCATACTCTACTTCCAAGTAATTATCCAGAAACGCACTGTTCTGCTCGGGATCAAGCACCTCAAGTAGAGCTGACGAGGGGTCACCCCGAAAGTCAGATCGTACTTTATCAATTTCATCCAAGATGAATACCGGATTCGCTGATTTTGCCTTTTTGATATTTTGAATAATTTTTCCTGGCATCGCTCCAATATAGGTTTTACGATGCCCCCGAATTTCAGCTTCATCGCTGACACCCCCCAGCGAAATTCGGGCGTACTTTCGGTTCAAAGCCGAAGCGATTGAGCGACCTAAGGAGGTTTTTCCTACTCCCGGAGGACCGTACAGGCATAAAATAGGCCCTTTCATATTATTCTTCAGCTTCAGCACTGCTAAGTACTCAATTATCCGATCTTTTACTTTGTCTAATCCGTAGTGGTCGCGATCAAGAATACGCTGGGCGTGTTTTAGATCGAAATTGTCATCAGTATAGTCTTGCCAGGGTAAATCTAGCAGAAACTCAGCGTAGTTAAACGTTAGCGGATACTCGGCCGCGGCGGGGTTCATTCTTAGCAGCTTCTCTAGCTCTTTGTTGAAATGCTCGGCTACCGCTTTTGACCATTTTTTCTTCTCTCCTCGCTGTCGCATCTTCTCCACTTCCTGATCGGTTCCCCCATCACCCAGTTCGTCTTGTAGCACTTTCATCTGTTGCCGCAAAAAGTAATCCCGTTGCTGCTGATCAATATCCGAGTGCACTTTGCTATGGATTTCATGCCGAATTTCCAGCAGTTGAATGTCCTTGAGCATGTACTCCAACAATAGCTTAGCTCGTTGCTTACCGTTATTGATTTCTAGTAAGCGTTGCTTATCTTTTACCTCTACGTTAATATTGGATGACAAGAAGTGCGTCAGAAAACTGGGGCTATCAATATTATCCAGGGCTTGCTGGGCTTCCTGGGGAATCTCGGGGTTCAGTCGTAATATTTTAGCCGCCGCTTCCTTCAGCGACTGCACCAGTGCGGTTAATTCTTTGGTCTGACGGGTTGGGAATTTCTCTTCCAGATACTTAACTTCCGCTACCATATACGGCTCATCCCGCAGAAAAGAACTTACCTTAAACCGCTTTTTTCCCTGAATAATAATGGTGGTATTTCCGTCGGGCAACACCAATACCTTGATAATTTTAGCTACGGTGCCTACTTTGTATACCTCGCTGGTATCCGGGTCTTCCGCTTGATTATCTTTTTGGGCAATTACTCCAATTAGGCGAGTACCTTCGTTGTACGCCTGCTTAACCAGCTTGATTGACTTCTTTCGCCCCACAGTAATCGGAATTACTACACCGGGGAATAATACCGTATTGCGGATAGGCAATACCGACAGTTCTGTCGGAAATTCAATCTCATCATCATCATCCTCGTCTTCGGCAGTTACCAGTTGTATAAGATCGTCGGCTTCTTCGTCAAAATCCTGGGCAAAAAGTTGGTTAAAAGCTGAATTTATATTCATACGCGCTGTTTTCCTGTCAAGCTGACAGGTATTTATTGCTTTCTCAAAAATTGTTGTAGGTCAATACTATGTCAATCCTTATGCCAGCCTTATGTTATAATAAATTTGTGGGTAAGATTACGCTAATTTTTTTCTGGTTTTAGCATAAACTCAGATCAAATCTTACACCTTCACCTATTTTGCACGTTAGTTGCTGATTCATAGAGGATTATCATACTAATGAGAAGATTACTACTGCTTTATAGTACGGTACTTACCTGTACAGTAAGCCTGGCCCAGATAAAACCGGCTCAAAGCCCGTTTACGCTGCAAGATACTGCCAAAAGCGCAGTCCCGGCGAAAATACGGGATTTATTTTCTTTCCCGAACTTACATAAGCTGCCCTATTACCAACATGAGCGGAAATTACAAGGTATTCGCAAAGCAGCTCAAGCGAAAGACACCGCAAAGTGGTACCCACAGTTGTACCAGTACGTCCGAAATTTCGGGGTTCAAAACTTTTTTAAAGATAACCAACTACTCTGGCAGTTAGCCAAGTTAGAAGAAGCCCAGAGAGATACGTTAGCGGCAGTAAGCCTTTATAAGCTAGTGCTAAAGCATTACACCGACGGACTGGCAGCTAAAATGGCGCGTAAAGATCTAGAGCAATTTCAACTTGAACAAAAGGATGATTACGTTCCGCTAGAATACTACTATGAACTAGTAGAATACCGTAAGGAGATTGACACGCTACGTCCACCCCGTGGAGTATACTTGAATATGGGCGAAGGCATCAATTCTTCTTCGGGCGACTATGGCCCCTCACTGAGTGCTAGTAACGATGTGATGCTTTTCACCTCCAAACGAAATAAGCTAGAACGTGGGTTTAAAACGTACGATAACGAAGATCTCATGTTCAGCCGGAATGAAGATGGCTACTGGATGGATGCCGTTCCGCTTGAAAACATTAACTCTCTCTACAACGAAGGCTCTGCTTGTCTCAGCCCCGACGGAAATACGATATTTTTCTCCCGCTGTTTGGCTCCCGATGGTTTCGGTAGTTGCGATTTGTACATAGCTTACCGCGATGTTGAGGGGGTGTGGAACACTCCTGTAAACTTGGGGGCATCAATCAACAGCCCCTACTGGGATTCTCACCCTTCCCTTTCACCCGGTGGTGACACGCTCTATTTTTCTTCGGACCGATTGGGCGGATTTGGGCTATCAGATATTTACTATACTTACAAGGATGAACAAAGTAACTGGGTACCTGCCCGCAATATTGGGCCAACCATAAACACTCGAGGCAGTGAAGTAAGCCCATTCTTTCATCCTAAACACCAAGTACTGTACTTTAGCTCCAACGGTCATCTGCTCAATTTCGGAGAATATGATATTTATAAATCATATCAAGACCGTAGCCTCTGGAATGAACCAAAAAATGTAGGCCCCCTAGTGAATGGTGCCGGTAGTGAATTTTACTTCACTATTGATGCCATGTCTCAAAATCTATACTATGCCCGCTCAGTAGAAGATAATATGGGCAATCTGGATCTTTATTCATTTCCGCTACCTATGGAAGCCCAGCCTCTGGCAACAATAAACCTAAAAGGCACGCTCACCAATTCGGAAACCGGTGACCCATTCAACGAAGGAATTGTTTCAGTGATTGATCTGGACAATGGAAGAGAGGTTGCTCCTAAGTTTCTAAAAAAAGATGGTAGCTTTTCGTTTGAACTGATTAACAATAATAACTATTTACTGATAATTCAAGGCGAGCATTTTTTTCGCTTAGAGGAAATATTTTTCTTGTCAGGAGATCAAGAATTTAATTTTGAGACAGACCCGATAACCAGTCGCTTAAAGTTCGAGAATCTAGAATTTGACAATGGGAAGGCCGAACTCAAAACTGAGATGTACGGCGACTTAAATAAAATTGCTGATTTTCTACTGGATAACCCTTACACGAAACTTCGTATTGAAGGCCACACCGACTCTGACGGCGATCCAGAATTAAATTTGCAGCTCTCACAGAATCGGGCCGATGCTATTAAGGAATATTTGGTGAATTTTGGTAATATCGTAGACTCTCGTATTGAAGCCATTGGCTACGGAAGTTCTCGCCCTATTGTTGAGGAAGCTAATGACGAAGACAAAATGTTGAACCGCCGGGTTGAGTTTAATATTGTGAAGGAGTGATTCCGATAAGCGTCGATTAAGCGTTTAATTCAACGGTTATTTTTCTCCTTTCTACTATAAGGTAGTATTTTGCTAGTAAGCAAGTATGAGTAGGCTCATAATTTACTACAATTGCTACAAATCGTATGTATTTTAAAGCTAATTGCCGCGTCTCAGGAATGTGATAGATCTCTGAAAAATAAACCGCACCGATACGTTTATACAATTGTTAGCTGTCATGTAAAATAAAGATTTTGATGAAAAACTGTTTTGTTGTATCCTTTTGCTTGTGTTTAGTTTCGTGTATAAGTCAAGAAGATGAAAAGAATAGACTTAATATGGCAGCAACTAGATTGGCGGTAATGGATGTAAGGCCAGAAAGAATATATGATCTAAATGATGCTTTAGTTTCTGAAAACGATAGCTTAACAATCACTGAAGAAACTCATTTCTTTAAAGTGTTTGATGACACTCTTCAGCTAATTAAAGATGAATTGATTTCAGCGTCAGGAGGGTACACTGAGCAAGGGGAATATATGAATCTACCAGCTATCAATTATGTAAATGCCTACTTCTACGAAGAAACACACTTCAGAGATAACAGTCACAAATTTTTTTTTCAGTCACTTAATCTGTTTTTAGGAGATTTGAAGAAGGCTAATGAGGAATCTCAATTTAAAGAACGATTTGACAAGAAAATTATGGTTTTAAAAGACCATTATGGATTGACTGAGAAAGAACTGCTGTTTAGAGGTTTATCCCTGAGTGAAGCGGTAGAATTGCTTGAGTCTATTCGGAAAGATGTAGCAATTGAACAGACAGAATATTTGATAAAAACAAAGCGCGCTAGCTAACAGTTTGCAGCTATCAGCCTAGCAAAGTTGAGCTAGCTTGCTAGTTGCTCTAAGTTACTAAAGTAATAAACGAAAGAAAAACGCAAACAATCCGACCACCAGTTTGCAATGCCCGTGACACAGCTCCTCTCTGAACTTTTCAGCTCTGGATTAAGTTACCCCATTAGCTAACTTTTACTTATGTAACGAAAGTGGTGATGTTAGAAAAGTAATTTTCTTTGGCGAACATTTCTGGGAATTTTATAACAAACAAACTCCTAAGATAAAGGATCGGATAAACTGGACAATCAAACTGATGAGGACCGTTAAACGCGTGCCAACGAAATATCTTAAAAACATCACAGGAACTAACTTGTACGAGATGCGGATGATCTCAGGTACGAACATCTATCGTATATTCTGCTTTTTCGACAAAGGTAAATTGGTAGTAGTGCTGAACGGATTTCAAAAGAAGACTCAGAGAACACCTAAAAACGAAATAAAACTAGCTGAAAAGCTGCAAAAACAATATTACGATGAGCAAAGCTAAAATTGTGGACTTTGACGACCACTTGAACTCAGAATACGGTAAACGAGGGACTAAATCAAGAGAAGTCTTTGAAGAGGGTTTTGAAGCTTTTCGATTGGGTGTGATGCTTCAAGAACTACGTAAAAACCAAGGCATGACTCAGGAACAACTGGCTCAGAAATGCGGGACAACAAAAACGTATATCTCAAGAATTGAGAACAACGCAAGTGACATACGGCTATCAACTCTTATGCGGATAATCAGAGAAGGGCTGGGTGGTCACTTAAAGCTCAATGTGGAAGTATAACACGAAAGCTATTTTGATTTGGCTTCCCTAAAAAAATGCCTTGAAAATATCATTGAAGATCGCAAAGGTCATCAGGCTAAGTAGTAGCACCATTCCTACTTTTTGAGCGCCTTCTAAGAATTTATCGGAAGGTTTACGTCCAGAGATTATTTCGTAGCTTAAAAAAGCCACATGGCCACCGTCTAAAGCCGGAATGGGTAAAAAATTCATGAAGGCCAGCACCATCGATAGCAAGCCAGTAATACGCCAGAAGCGTACCCAGTCCCACTCTCCGCCAAAAATCTGGGCAATGCCAATGGGGCCGCTGAGCGATTTAGAAGCAGAAACCTCACCCTTAAAGATTTTACCAATTGCCCGAATATTTACCCAAATAATATTAAAGGCTTCGGTGGTTCCTTGAGGAATAGATTCAGCTAAAGTGTATTCGGTACGACCCAGATCAAATTTAGGCAAAGGGCGAAAACCAATTGTTCCTTCTTCGGTTACATCGGCCTGAAGAGTAATAGTTTCTCCAACCTGATTTTCCGTACTACTTTCGTCCGAGCGAAGTACTTTAAGGGTTATTGTTCCACCTTTGTTACTCTTTACTATCTGTTGAATTTCATCGAAAAAAGCGACTTGTTTATCCGATACGGCCAATATCCTATCGCCTACTTGTAAGCCAGCTTTCTCAGCATTACTATCGCCCAATATTTCACCTATTTCAAAGGGCATTCTCACCTGGATGAAGTTCCGAGCAGCTTCTTTATCGGAAAATTTGTCTAAGAAGCCAGTAGGAATTGGTACATCAAGGGTTTGACCACTACGATTTACAGTATAGTAAGCATCGTCAGCTAATAGCACATTGGCACTGGTTAGATCAGAGAATTTTGCATACTCTTCACCGTTTACTTTTATGATCTTATCTCCTGTTTGTAGTCCTATTTCTTGGCCCAGATCATAAGCTACGATGCCATTCTTCAGTACCTCATCACGGGGAATGTAGGTATCTCCAAACTTATAGGTTAATAGAACAAAAATGATGATTCCGGTGACTACGTTTACGATGATTCCTCCCATCATTACAATCAATCGTTGCCAGGCAGGTTTGGAACGAAACTCCCAAGGCTGAGGTTCTTCGCTCATACTCTTGGTGTCTAGCGATTCATCAATCATTCCAGTGATTTTCACAAAACCACCGAGCGGAATAGCTCCTAAATTGTATTCGGTCTCCCCGTAGCGAAAACCGAAAATCTTGGGCGGAAACCCAATGTAGTACTGCTCTACTCGCATCCCAAACATCTTGGCAGTTAGCAGGTGACCTAACTCATGCAATCCCACCAAAATAGATAAACCTAGCAGCAACTGGGCTGCCATTATTAAACCTTCCATTAACTATTTAATTAATTCTAATGCTTTGATTCTTGTTTCTTCGTCAGTCTTAACGTAGTCTTCGTAGGTAGGATGGGTAATAAAGGGCATTTTTACTAGGCATTCTTCCACCACATTAGACATGTTTAGGAAACCAAGTTTGTCGCGCAAAAATTCAGATACCGCAATTTCATTCGCAGCATTCAGTACACAGGGCATATTTCCACCCCGTTGCATGGCATCGTAGGCCAGTGCTAAGTTACGAAATGTGGTAGTATCCGGCTGCTCAAACGTGAGTTTGGGATAATCAATAAAGTTGAAGCGAGGAAAATCCGACGGCAAACGTTCGGGATAGCCTAACGCAAACTGAATGGGTAATCGCATATCGGGCAAACCCAGTTGTGCCTTCATTGAACCATCCTGGAACTGCACTAGTGAATGGATAATTGACTGCGGATGGACAATTACCTCAATTTGCTCCGGTTGTAGCCCAAACAGCCACTTAGCTTCCATCACCTCCAGCCCCTTGTTCATTAGTGAAGCGGAATCAATCGTGACTTTTGCTCCCATTTCCCAATTAGGGTGTTTTAACGCTTGGGCTTTGGTTACCTGCGCCAGTTCTTCCCGAGTTCTTCCCCGGAACGGTCCGCCTGAAGCAGTCAAAATAATTTTTTCAATAGGATTATGAAACTCCCCAACTAGGCACTGAAAGATGGCTGAATGCTCCGAATCTACCGGATAGAGGTTTACTCCGTTTTCTTGGGCGAGTTTGGTGATAATTTCACCAGCAACTACCAGCGTTTCTTTATTCGCCAGCGCAATATGTTTGTTCGCTTCAATCGCTTTGATGGTGGGTAGCAGTCCAGCGTAGCCCACGGTTGCCGTAAGTACCAGATCGATCGCTTCCATCTCAACCACCGAAGCCAGCGCATTGGCTCCAGCAAATACTTTTATATCGTGCGGATCAAGGGCTTGGTGTACTTTTTCGTACTGAGCTTCGTCTACAATGACTACTGCGTTGGGCTTAAATTTTAGACTCTGCTGAATGAGCAGATCAGCGTTGCGGTGGGCGGTAAGCACTTCTACCGCAAAGCGATCGGGGTGCTGCTCAATAACTTCCAGTGCCTGGGTGCCAATAGAACCAGTTGAGCCGAGAATGGCAATGTATCTTTTTTCGGGCTGTTGTTCCATAAATTTCGTCGCTACTAGCTAACGAGAGGTTGTAGTCCATCGGCTAATATACGATCATTTGATAAACGAGGCACTTTGTTTTGCCCCCCTAACCTACCCTGGCTTTTCATATACTGACGAAAACCATCTTTCTGTAACGGTCTGATTTTTAGCGGACGGAGAATACTACCGGATATTAGGTCATCGTAATAAGGGTTTAGTTGCTGCAATTGTTTATCGATGACTTCGGAAAAAACGGCTAGGTCATTGGGGTGTTGAGCGAATTCTACGTACCACTCGTGCAGTGGTAGCCCTTCGGTAGGGTTTACCTGGGGGGCTACTGTAAATTCTA
>CAKZPJ010000129.1 GCA_937138955.1 uncultured Flammeovirgaceae bacterium
TCCCTGTCAATCATCTATATATTTTGCTCTTAGATAATTTTATCGAATTGGTACGTTTAAATACTCTTGTAACTTTCATTTTACTCAATAGTTATTTGAGCAAAACACTTATACGCTCTTATTTACTTGCCTATATAGTCTTCAGAAAGACTTTGTACTACTGAGTAGCTTGTTATATTGATTTTGCTCTATTGTTGATGCTTCGTTGAAATCAAGGCATGAATTTCCACTAGAGACTGCGCCCATACTTCAGGCTTCAAACCAAATTGCTGATCTAATTGAGCGTTATAAGTAGGCACATTGGTATAAAAAAACCGAGCATGATCTAACCATTCGTCCGTACCAGTTGGAGCTGCTTGGATCAGTTGTAATTCACCGAGAACATCATACTTGTATTGATAAGCAGACCGCACTATAGCAACGTATTCCCGATAAGTACGCTGGGCTGATTGAAAATCAGTTTGCCACTGTTCTTTAGCATAATATGCTGAGCTAAATTGCTCCACAGGCAACTGACCCAACTTCTGTGTTTTTTTATCGCCTAAAAGGTTCATAAGTTTCGGTAAGCTGTTGATCAGCTATGATATTGTTTACGGATCAATAAGAAATATACTACTTACACTAAAGTAGAATTACCGCTAAAATACGTTGATGTAGGCAGTTATGAAGTTGGGTTTACCTTCAAAAACTACCAGCGTACCTTTTGAATGGTGTTGGTATAGAATTACTTGAGAATCAATTCAGAAGAGACTAACTGTTTCGGCGAAGCAGAGGACATAATAAAAGATAAAGCAACAATGGAGAAAAGGCTACTTTATAACGTATTAAAGTACCAAAGTTAGGAGTAGAAATAGCTAATAGCCCTCCTAGTAAGATCGCAAATAAAAAAATAGCGACTACCCACAAATGCACGTCATTTTCTACCACTCTTGCTAGCTTAACTTTTCGTAAGGCTAGCATACTTACAACGAGCAATAGACAATTTTCTAAACCTGCCACTTGCGCTAAAATAGTGTTTAGATCGAACGGCAGCGGACGATACCACGCAGAGAATATGGCTAAAGGAGCATTGAGTAAAAAGCTAGCTAACGTAGGCTTTAACTGATAAAAGTGAATAATTACATCGGTGTGGGAAATTTGAACGAAGGTATCGTGATTCTGAACAATTACGCCTAAAATACGGTCTACCTCCAGATTGGGATGTAGAAATGTTGCTAAAGAGATGAGAATAAAAAATAAGGATACTGCTTTAGCAGTCACACTAAGTCGTCCAACTGGTATAAATTGGGCTAGCATAATAGCTAGCAATAACGGAACAAGCACAGCGGCGTAATAGTACTTAACCAACCATAGTAGCATAGCGGCAGCTAACCAGCCCATCACTAATAAGCTAGTTTGCCCTTTCTTATCAGCGTAGTAGAAGCGTATTGTTTGAGCAACTAGTGTACTAATAAGCCCCACGGCAATAGCTTCTTTAAGAATACCCGAACTCCAGAAGACAAACGAAGGATAGGTCAACCAAGCAATTCCTACTGCATACTGGGTACGAGGGAAGAATCTAATGAGCGTTTGTACTAAATACCAGATTCCTCCAAAAGATAATACCGAAAAATAGGTAGAGATGAGCCAATAGTTGTCTTGAGTGAATAGACATCCTATACTCACAATCCGGCTCATGAACAACGCACGGGGTTGGTTAGTGTATATTAATCCGCCTGGTAGATAATCCGTATTTATCCAACTGAGAATATAATTCATCCAATTGGTACGGGCAAATTTAGCTAACGCTAACCCATCAGTAAAGTAGTTCCAGGTATCACCTCCTGAATAATAGTAAAGGTATAAGCAACCGACGAGCCAACCTCCTATAATTTTTATACTGATAGCGGGTAAAAACCAGCTAGCTAACCGAGTGCCTCGGAGTTGGTAGCACCAGAGGAAAATAATACCAGTAATTATACAGCTATGAACAGCAATAATCCACAATACGCAGGCTGATCCAGGGTGAAGTAGTTAAGAAACAAACAATGGCTGTTTTTTCAAAACGGCGGTGCCAATACTACAAGAAAGACATTGCTTTTTTGTGCAGTAATTCTGATAAAGTTCTAGGGTTCCCTGCGTATCTAAAGCAGATGAACCAGGAAAATTCAGGCCGGCGTATTTACGGATAACCTTGTTATCTTCAGCTTTTATCTCTTTTAAGCATAACCAAGCATGTTGTTGATAAGTATCGTCGCGGTGAAATAGCCCGTGGGCAGTCAGTAAAGGCACTACAGTATTAATAATGATAGTATCAATGCTACGAGCTCCTAAGTTAGTAGCTTCAGTGCAGAATTGCTGCATATAATACTCTACCGGCTGAATCTGTAGTAGCCAGCTTAAATCAGCTTGCCACTGCTTGAGCAAAATAGCCAACTGTTTGATTCTGACGTGCGGAAAGCTGGTAGGGCGAATTCGGCTGTATCGCCATACGGACGGGTTCAACTGTTTATTCTCTAACTCAGGAGGTATCACCAACATCTTTTCGTTTGCTGAATACTGCGATAATGCGGCTTGATGAAGAAAAATATCAGTTAATTGGTCTGAGTTACCATACCATTTTCTTACCCAACGAAGCGGTAGTGCCTGAGTAAGTTGTTCCATTCCCGCTTGATTCGTTTTAAATCCAAAACTCCTCAGTAGGCAGTGGTACGCTGTTCCCTGCCAATCGCCTTTCTTACTTTTGAGCAGTTCAAGTATTTCGTTGGCTTTTCTTTCCATTCGCTGAATAGCCACCCGTTCTACTTGAGCAATTTTAACGATTTCTGGTACTTGATTAACTAAATTAGCGCAGGGAATAGATGGCTGCACGTTCTCTAACAAAGATTGAATCCTGAATAGAATCGAAGAGTTTACTCGAGATTTCAATTCTAAGGTAGGAACCATCGTACCATCGGAACGATATACGTCTTGGTCATGCTCCCAAACTACGTGTAAAATTACTCGCTCATAGGCCGAATCTTGGTGATGCCGATGTCGTCGCCAGTCCGATGCTTTCACGTGAATTTCTACCGAACCATGCCATTCCAGATTATCAATATATAATCGGGCTACAGAGAAATCAGGCCCAGCATTCGTATTTAGAATACCACCTGATTGAACAACAACGGTCTGACCATCAATAGTTTGAAGGTTTTCGCGGTTAAAAGCTTGCTGCTGCCAAAGATAGTAAAGAACAATTTCTTTCACCTTTTTGCTCGCATGGTATGAAGAAAGGTGAAAGAATAATAACCACTTTTGCTAGAAAAGCTACAAGTGAAAGAAGCTGGTAATTATTGCCTTTAACAAAAGACAGTAGTGTTCGGACTACTGAACGCTACTGTACAGTAGAAGGCTACCATTTGTTAACATTATCCAGATACAGTCTGACTAACTCAACTGTATTATTTACCTGGCATTTCTGTAGCATATTGGCCCGATGGTTAGAGACAGTACGTTCGCTGAGAAATAAGCGTTCAGCAATTTGTTTAGAGTTCAACCCTTCTACCAAAAGAGCCAATACCTCTTTTTCTCGTTTAGAAAGCACGTTGATAGGGTTCTGGTCATTGCTGTCTTGGTTCTTTTTTTCCTTAAAACCTTTTACAATAACCTGAGTAATTATCTGGCTATAATACTCGTCTCCTTGAGCTACGGTTTGAATAGCCTTCACCATCTCCTCACGGTCGGCGTATTTAGTAATGTAACCATTCACCCCATTATTAAGTGCTTTAAACACATAGCTAGGTGAATCGTGCATGGAAAGGATAAGCACTTTAGTAGGTAGTTGCTCTTTTTCTATTTCCTGAATAATATCAAAAATAGATATGCCTGGCATGGAAATATCAGCTACTAGCACATCGGGCTTATGCTCAAGTACTAACTTTAATGCTTCTCCACCATCGTTTACAGCTCCTACTAAATCTATAAAATCGTATTCTCTGAGTATGCTTGCTGTTCCTTCCGTTAGTATTGCGTGATCATCCACCAAAACAACGGTAATTTTACTCATAAAAAAGCAGTAGTTTATAATTTAACTTAAGAAAGAATAACATAAGATACAAATGCAAAGTACCTTCTAAACTACGAAAAACTGAGGCAAGTATTAGCTGCAATCGGAACGTCAAATACACTATTTGGAACGAATAATGAAAGATATTTTACCAGTAGAAGTTGTTGCCGAACGAGCATTGTTACCGGTGCGACTAAACGTTAGTTCCTCAACAGCTTCACGATAAATTCGTTCTACAGCAGGGCTTACCGTTTTTTCTAATGTTCGGATACTAATAATCTCACCTCGGCCGTCAATTGTTATTTGAAAAGTAATACGTCCACTTTCGCTAGAATCATCTTGAGGGCGAGGAATATAGTCCCAATTCCAACCCGCCATTTGCAGTGATGCGCCATCTTTTGGCCCTTGAGCACCGTATAGGGCGCGGTCATCAACTTTACCGTCTTCTTTCCCTTGGTTACCTACCGGATCTTCGGAATTGCCTTGGTTGGTATTTTTAGATGGATATAAGCTCCCCGGTACCGGTTCTTTTACAGGCTCTTCGGGTTCTTCTATTACTTCTTCGGTTGTTTCCGTAACTTCTTCTACTACATCCGGGCTATCTTCAATTGGGGCTACTTGTTCTACCTGTTCTACTGACTCCTGCACCTCTTCGGGTGGAGTTTCTTCTACGGCTTCCACCTCTTCTACTTCCACTTCCTTGGTCACTGCGTCTAACGGTTCTTCTTCTACCACCGGAGTAGGTTCCGGGCGAGTGGTTTCTCCCGCCCCAGTATTATCTAATCCAAAATCTAACTCAATACCGTACTCAGGCAGCGGAGGGTCGGGAGCTTGCCAGGCTAATAAGAAAAAGAATAGTAAGAACAGGCCAGCATTCACTCCGAATGAGACGATAGCAGCAATCCGACGGTCTTTCTTTTCTTCAGGAGAAATCATATGTAGTCGCCTGTTTCCTATTATTAACGAAGAAGTATGTCTTAAGATTAAAAAGTGAGTATAATTTTACGCTACCAAATGTCTAGCTATCGGTTTGACTCGGGACGGGTAGCAATAGATACCTTGGCTTCTAAAGAAGTAGCAATACCCGCTACTCGAACCAAATGTTCTACCGGCACTGACTTGTCAACATTCATTACCACCACCCCTTCCTGCTCAGAAAGTGCAGCTCGCATCGCGCTTTCCAACTGTTCAACCGGCACAAGCTGTTCATTTACATAGTATGCTAAATCAGGAGTAATCGTGACACTTACCCGTTGCAATACAATAGCCGAAGTTTTGCTGGAAGGTAGATTAACCGGTAAACCCGAAGGAGTGACAAACGAAGAAGTAAGCATAAAAAAGATCAGCAACAGAAAAATAATATCAGCGATAGAAGAAAAATTGAAGCTGGTTTCTATCTTATTTCGGGCTTTCAGATCCATAGTATTAGTTGACAGTGGATAATTGATGAGGAATAGTTGAAAATAGAAAGTTTGCAATCAAATTGCATATTTCACCCCCGCCCCGGAACTTAACCGGGATGTCCGGGGTCGTATTTCATATTTTTTATGTCGGTTCTTGAAGCAGGTCAATAAAATCAATGGAAATATATTCCATCTGGTGAACCACTTTGTTTACCCTAGATACTAGGTAATTGTATCCTAAATAAGCCAGAATACCCACGGCTAGTCCGGTAGCAGTGGTAATCATAGCTTCGTAGATTCCAGTAGATAGCAATTGCGGGCTTACATTTCCTTCTTCTTGAGCAATAGCTATAAACGCCTGAATCATTCCGGTAACAGTACCCAAAAAACCGATCATCGGAGCGGCCCCCGAAATAGTGGCTAATAAAGTAAGGTTTTTTTCTAGCCGATATAGCTCCAGCTTTCCTACATTTTCAATGGCAGCTTCAATCGACTTGAGTGGACTACCAATGCGGGAAACCCCTTTTTCAATCATTCGGGAGATAGGAGAGTCGGTCTGAGAACAGAGAATACGCGCTGCACTAATCTCCCCCCGAGAAACTAGACCCCGAATCTTCTCCATAAATTGCTCGGGTATCTTCGCCGCTCGTTTAACAACCCGGATTCTCTCAACGAAAATATAGATAGAGAGCGCAAACAAGATGATAAGAGGAATCATCACCCAACCACCCTTTAAGAGTAAGTCAAGGATGCTGACTGATCCGGCGGCAGCAGAATCAAGGGTGGTAGTATCGATAGGGGTTTCGGTTGTGATTTGCAGTAGAATCATGCTAATATTTTAGTACCCAAACAGTATCTCCGTATTCGGCTCGAAAGGCATCAATGCTATTGGCTCCTTCCGTAAAAGTATCAAAATCAGCAATGGCTACTCGGTGAATAAGAGGAGCACGCTGAGAAGGATCTAGTATTTTAGAGCCAGTTCCCTGAGCTTCTAGTTTCTGGGCATAGTCCATGGCCAAATCATAGTCAACAAAGCTGGCTACCACTACGAAGGTTCGTCCAGTAGGAGCAGAAACACGCTCAATTCCCTGATACTGAGCCAATGTGGGTTCTTCGTAAACTGGCTCCTCAATAGGTTCTTCTTCGTAAATTGGTTCTTCTTCAATTACTGGGTCTGGAGTTGGCTCTACATACTCTTGCACCACTGGCTCTTCCTCTCCAAACCAAGAGGCTACCTGACTTACGCCGTCAAACAAAAACAGATAAATGGCGAGCCCTAACAGCACAACTACTCCAATAATTGCAGCGACAATCCAGCCGCGGTTCGGCTCCTCTTCTTCCTCTTCTACGTAGTAGCGAGGCTCTTCGAATTGAGGCGGCTCTTCTTCTTCCCGATCTATCGGATGAAAGTCCGTTTCGGGTAAACCAAAGTCATCATTATCTTCTAAGTTGTATTGAGTATCTTCCTGATTTTCCATAACGGATTATTTTTGCACGGTCTGGTAAAACAATAATTATCAGCTATTTACGCTTACTTATGCGAAATAACTGATCTTACAGTAATTACCCTAAGAATATTATGTATAAAAGCACGTGCGTACCGAATAACCTGTAAATCAATAATTTAAAAACTATAGGTAATTCCACCCAAAAACATGATTCCTCGGGACGGATAGTTCATAAAACGCTCATAGTTCTGCGCAAATATATTTCTTACTTTGACAAATGCAGAAAAGCGGTTGGAAAATAAATAATCAGCCTGAAAATGTAGATCGGCAATTGGATCGAGTTGGCGAGTGGTACCACTTGCCAGATTCAGCCCCTGTACACCCGACATAAGTTGTAGCTCGGCATTTAACAGTATTTTTTCGTATAAGTTTAAACTGTTGAGCCAACTAAGTGTAAGGTTAGGTCGATGCCAGGGTTCGGCTAGATTCTCCACACTATACGTGAAAAAGTCGCCACGAAGGCTAGAGCGGAACCGTTCGGTACTATTCAGCGAAATTTCTCCAAAAAGATTCAACTGAAAAACGTTATCAGGGTCGTACAGAATAGTGAAGCGAGTAGAATCTCGGGCACTGTTGGCGTAGAAGTATAGATTCTTGTAATTGGCTACATTAATTCCTGCCTCA
>CAKZPJ010000130.1 GCA_937138955.1 uncultured Flammeovirgaceae bacterium
CTCCGACACTACTACATTATTATTATCGGTTAAGCTAAAATCAAATTGTGATGGCTGGCTCTCCACCTCATAAGCAAAGTTACCCGACAACGTGATGACGTTATAAGGGTCAATATGATAATCGGTTCCGAGGATGACGTTATAGAAAGTTTCGTTACGATATTCGGTGCCATCGCTGAGTACAGTGGTATTATTCACCCGGTCGCGGTTAATGGTCTCCGAAAACTCAGGAATGGAACGGTAGCCTACTCCTAGTTGGGTGAATAGGTTAAACTTTTCAGTGCGGCGGTTCAAGCTAATACCAATGCTATGGTTGTCTGGAATTCCAGTGTTTAGCGAAACTGAACCGTTTAACCCTCGTTTTTCTTCTTTCTTCAGTATAATATTTAAGATTCCCGACGTGCCTTCCGCCTCATATTTGGCCGAAGGATTGGTGATCACCTCAATGCTCTCAATCATGTCGGCAGTAATCGTACCCAAAGCGTTACTTTGCTGATCGGCCAGTACCGAAGGTTTACCGTCTACCAAAATTTGAACTCCCGCACTACCGCGCAGACTAATCTGCCCCTCAATACTGACGTTGACCGAAGGTACATTGTTCAGTACTTCCAAAGCACTAGCTCCGGCACTGGTCAAATCTTGTCCGACGTTGAATACTCGTTTATCTAGCTTAAATTCAGTACGGGACTTTTCACCTCTGACCACTACCTCATCCAACGCTTGACTGTCTTCGGTGAGCTGAATACTACCTAATTCGGCTTTTCCGTTGGTAATATTAATATCCCGAAAGGTGCGGGATTTGTAACCAATAAAACTTATCTCTACATAAATATTGGTTGACTTACTATTTAGGCTAAACGTTCCGTCGGGTCCGGTGGTGGTACCCGCGAGGGCTTCTCCACTGTCTTTATCGGCTACCATTACAGTAGCAAATTCCACCGGCTGTTGGCTTGCCTCATCTTGAATAGTTCCGGAAATAGTTACCTCTTTATTTTGAGCAGTGACAACACTGGCACTCAAAACTAAGCTGAACAGAAATAATACGAACTTGGAATAATTAGTCATAGATATAAAATCAAAAATTAGCGACGTTATGATACTAAGTACGGGGAATTGTAGCGTAGCGATAAATAAAATCGGTGAACGACCTAACTTATCCGATCAACGGCATAATTGCGGTTGACCGACTGGAAACTGACGTTGAGGGTAGTAAAAATGTAGTTCATCTTTCTAGGTTATTCCGTACCGTCTTATTGATTATCTTTGAAAGATGCCGTCTAAGAATTTTGTTTTATCTCTCTCTTATAAAGAAGCTCTATTTCAGGTGCTATTGCACGGAGTAGTGTTTATTTTTTACTCTCACGATCGGCGTAATCCTCAGATAGAATCCTACCAAGTAGTGTTCTTCTTAACCTATACCGCAGCAGCTTTAGTTATTAATTATCTCCTGCTACCTCGGTTTTTGTACCGGAAAAAACATCTGCTATTCGTAGCCTATGTAGTAGTGGTAATTGCTACAGTTATCTTTTTGGAAGAGGCAGTGATAGAACAGATATATTTTCCTGACACTCGGGGACAACGTTTTCTGGGGGTGTTTTTCAGTTTATGGGGCGTGCTTCCGGTTATCACGGTATTATCTGGGTTTAAGTTTGCCTGGGATGCCGTGATGAAACAGCGAGAGGTGGATGATTTAAAGGCGGCGATGCAGGAAAGCGAATTACAGTTTCTAAAGTCCCAGATAAATCCTCATTTCCTATTTAATAATCTGAACAATCTTTATTCGTACGCGATTGATTACTCGCCTCAAACCCCCGAAATTATCCTAAAGCTCAGTTCGGTACTTCGCTATATGCTGTATGAGTGCAAGGAGAAGTTAGTCCCGTTGGCTAAGGAAGTTAAGCAGTTAGAAAATTTTACCCAGCTCAGCCAGCTCCAGATTGAAGAGCGAGGGGTGGTAAACTTTTCCGCTCAAATCAGCCAGTCAGATTACCAGATTGCTCCGCTAATTCTGATTGTGTTCATCGAGAATGCTTTTAAACACAGCCAGTCGGGGCAGTCAGAAAATATCCGGATTGACATCAGTGTTCAACTATCGGAAGATGGGGCTTTAGAGTTTTGGTGCCGAAATAACTTTAGCCCCGAGGTTAATACTGAGAATTTGGCGAAGGGAATCGGATTGGCGAACGTTAAAAAGCGGTTGCAGCTTTTATACCCTAACGCCCACCAGCTAAGAATCAAAGAAACTGAAAATCAGTACGAAGTGAGCTTGTCTATGCAGTTAACGAAACAAGTCCGGCATGAAGTGTATCATTATTGAAGACCAACCCCCGGCTCAGCGAATTCTAAAGAAGTATATTGACGATATTAGGTCGCTGGAATTGAAGGGCACTTTCTCAGATGCTATACAGGCCATGGGTTACTTAAAATCGGAACCTATTGACCTGATATTCTTAGATATTCACTTACCCAAAATGTCGGGTATTGACCTTCTGAAAACCAGAGCCGATCTGCCTCCGGTCATTTTAACTACGGCCTTTACCGATTATGCGCTAGAGAGTTATGAATTTAATGTGGTAGATTATCTGCTGAAGCCTTTTTCATTCCAACGATTTGTTAAAGCAGTTTCCAAGGTGCCCGATCCTAATATTGCTCCTGAGCAATCATCGGGAGAAGCTCAAGGTTTATCCCCAATTCGTCACGAAATATTTATTAAATCAGGTTATGAGCACATTAAAGTACTAGTGGACGATATTATCTACATTAAATCTGATGCTGACTATACGGAGATATTTCTGCCGGGTAAAAAGCTTTTATCTTCTGAATCGCTCCGTAACTGGCTAGAAAAGTTAGGCAACCAATATTTTGTTCGGGTGCATAAATCATACGTTATAAATGCTGGTAGAATTACTAAAGTGATGGGTAACCAAATATACATGACTTCCGATGCAGTAGTGCCCATCGGTAGAGCATTTCGAGATGATTTTACGGAGAAATTCCTACGTTGAAAGGAATAAAATCTTAATAAAAACCATCAATCTAACTTAACCATGAACGAACTTAAGAAAGAGAACATCAGTCAGGAAGTATTTGACCTCTACGATGATTACGCTCACGATCGTATTGAACGTCGGCAGTTTCTGGATCGGCTTTCCAAGTATGCGGTGGGTGGCATTACCGTGGCATCCCTGCTTGGCTTCATTATGCCTGATTACCAGAACAAAATTCAGGTTCGGCAGGATGATCCTCGGATAGAGTCTGAGTTTATTGAGTACGAATCACCTCAGGGTGGGGGAACAATGAAAGCACTACTATCCAAACCAGCGGATGCTTCGGGTAAACTACCGGGTATTGTAGTCGTTCACGAAAATCGGGGGCTGAATCCGCACATTGAAGACGTAGCCCGACGAGCAGCACTCGCTGGATTCGTCTCCTTGGCTCCCGATGCTCTAACTCCGTTGGGTGGCTATCCCGGTACTGATGATGAAGGCCGAACACTACAACGACAGCGCGACCGCGATAAGATGCTAGAAGACTTTATTGCTGCGCACGACTACCTGAACAATCATTCTGATTGCACCGGAAAAGTGGGAGTCGTTGGTTTCTGCTTTGGTGGCTGGATATCTAATATGATGGCCGTGCGTGTATCTGAATTGGACGCGGCGGTTCCCTTCTACGGAGGGCAACCTTCAGCCGAAATGGTTCCTCAAATCCAGGCTCCATTATTGCTACACTTTGGTGAGTTAGACAAGCGAGTCAACGAAGGTTGGCCAGCGTATGAAGCTGCTTTAAAAGAGCAGGGTAAAGAGTACACCGCCCACATGTATGAGGATGCCAACCACGGCTTTCATAACGACACCACTCCCCGCTACGACGCAGAAGCTGCGAAACTAGCCTGGGAAAGGACAATTGCTTTCTTTGATAAGTATTTGAAGTCATGAGAGGTGCTGTCAAAGAGTCTTGGTACCTGTAAATAAAAGGTTTAGTTACCACATCTACTGCATACTGGGGTAGTGCCTTTTTTCTCAGCTATAATTGGTTAAACCGTAGGTAAGACCGGATCATCTAGTGACCTCAAGATATCCGGTCAGTGCTTTCGACCCATCTTTCTTGTCAATTATGTAAAAATAAGTGCCATCGGGCAGTATATTGTTGCCTACGTATATTCCCCAGTTACCTACTCCTTCAAACCGTACATTTTGGTTATCATAGCGGTCGGCTTTGTAGACCAATGCACCGGCTCGGTTAAAGATTTTGACCGAGTTATCGGGAAATAGCTCTATAGACTTTATCTCCAGAAAATCATGGGAACCATCGCCATTGGGAGTTACTGCATTGAATACACAAATATCGCGCTCCAAAACCACGTAATCAGATACAATACATCCATTGGTAGCAATCACTTCGTAACGATAATCACCGGCTTCAACACCGCGAAGAGTGTTACCTTCCAGTATAATATCATTTCCAGTACTAGTGTACCACTGAACCCGCTCAATTGCCGAAGCATCGTAAGGAATGATACGAATATAACCTTCTGATTGATCACAGCCTACAGGTCGGTTATCAACTTCAAACTCTGGTAAGCTAGTCTCATCCAGTATCTCAAATTCAACCAAGTTGGTACGGCACCCGGAGCGAAGCTCTAATAGTTGCAAACGATAAGTTCCTGCAGTTAATCCAGTTTGCTCAGTAGCCGGGTTATTATTCTGAAGTTGATTGCCTTCGGAATCATACCAGAAGAATTCATAGTCTTCTATCAACGAAGGGATCATGGCAGTAACTGTACCGTCTGGAAGATCGCAACGAGTTTGCTGATTATTAATCTGAATAATAGGATCAGGTATCAGTTTGATCTCATCGATCAATTCATGCTGAGCCATAAGTACACACCCGGTAAGTGGACTGGTAGCTTCTACACGGTAAGTCTGAGCACTTAAATTTTGTACGGAGGCAGATGTACTAATTACGCTTCCGGTTTCATCAAACCATCTAAAGTCGTAAACTTCCTGACCCGTGTTACGGATTGTAGCTGATAAACGGCCGTTGGCTAATGCTGGACTACAGTTTTCTTGAGGATTATCTTGAGAAATCTCAAGCACAGCAACGTTTGTCTGATCTCCGACTTCTAAAGTAACTGGATCGGAGATACAACCATTATTCACTAAATCGCTAGCAATAACGGTATAGGTACCCGGAGCCAATCCCGATAGTGTAGCTCTTGTAGATAACGCAGTGCCATTAGTATTGGTGCCTTCGTACCAGTCAAACTGATACTGAGCCGAGCCACCTGATGGAGCCCCTCCGTTAATAAAGACTACCTGAGCTGAAACCGAACCGTTAAATAAATTTTCATCGCAGATCGTATTGGGGGAGGATGAAACTGAAACTACGGGTATTGCAATTACCTCCTCTACTTCCAAGACAATGAAGTTGCTACAACCAGTTGTAGTGTTGCTCACAGTCACACTATACGTTCCTTCTGCTAATCCAGTAAGTTCCTGCTCTGTTGCTCCGGCAATAATATTCGCTGGAATAGCTTCGTCGCCCTGATACCATTGGTAACTGTAGTTACCAATAGAATAGTCAGCTTCGTATGACTCAACACCCAATACTCCGTTAGGGATAGTTGGATCGCAGCTTTGCTGAGGTCGGTAACGAGCAACATCTAAAATAACGACCGGATCGGTGGCATTTTTTATGACATCAACCTGCACAACATTGCCCGCTATGGCTAAGGTTTGATTATATACTTCAATATAATAGGTATCTTCGGTTAGCCCAGTAAATAGTGAGCTTCCTGTAGCAGATCCGTTTACGGTTGAAATCACCGTGCCAGGATACTGTCCTTGGTAAAGAGTAAACTCAAAACCCGTAGGATCAGTAACTACATACGGATGGTCTACCGAAGAAAGCAAAATGCTGGCATCAGCTAAACAAGTAGGCAAAGCATCTACCGCAAAACTGGCTGAAGGTGGTACAATAATTTTTGATAAACCGTAAGAAGCTACCGAACTACATCCGGTTACCGTGTTGGTTGCTACGACGTAGTAAGTACCTTCATCCAACTGATTGGGGGAAGCGATATTACTAAACGATGTCCCTGCTGGGTATTCTACTTCAGTATACCAAGCGTAGGTATAGGTGAAATTTTGAGTTGCCGAATCTAGCGGGCTAGCCGGGTCAGCTGAAACAACGGCGGATAAAGCACCAGTCCAGGTAGTATTATCGGGGTTATTACTGTATTGATCGCTAATTTTATTGATGGTAACTATCGGAGGGGTGCTGCGATTACGTATCTCAAGAGACTGAAGGTTTGAGCTACAGATATTTCCGGTTGTCTGAGTGGCTCGGATATAGTAAGTGCCTTCTGCTAAATTTACGTACGGATTACTAGGTCGTCCATCTCCCGAATTAACTACTGGATTCAATGCCACATCTAAGAGTTCATAAGTAAAATCTTCTGGATTTTCAGAAACAGTACCGTTTACAGCATCAGTTACAAGCGTTTGACTGACGTAGGCCGACCCACTCTCCAAGCAAGTAACTTGGTCGCTAAACGTAATCTCTATATCAATTGATATAGAGACGCTGCCGACGATAAAAGTTCGTTGGCTAGTACAACCCTGGGCGGGACTACTCAAGTCTGCCACTACCAACGTATACGATCCAGGAATCAAGTCAAAAATCCGGGCAGGATTCGAGCCATCAACATTAGCTGCACTCAACTGAAAAGCAGGGGCAACAGTGGTGCCTTCGTACCATGTATAACTAAAATCAGTAGTATTCCCGTCGTTGGGTCCAGTAGCGGATGCCGTAATTGAGCCGGAAGGGCTACTTCCGGGACAACTCACATTTGGTGCAATACTCACTAAGTCAATAGTAGGAGGTAAATTATCGTCCACGATGGTGAGCGATAGGGTGTTGCTTGTCCAGCAGGTGTAGTTCTTACGCTGAGCCAGGACGCGGTAGCTGCCGGGGGGCACGGTGTTGAAGGTGGTAGTTACGTTGGCATCAAGGGTCGTGATCGGGTTACCACTATTATCTTGTAGGATGAGATTGAAGTCGGCTAGGGCAGTGGCTGGTGCGGAGGCATCGCTGATGTTGGCGGTGTTGACGGTGATGGTGCCATCGCCACCGCAGGTAGTGGGATTGGTGGTTGATGCAGTCAGACTGATGGCGGGTGCTAGGGCGGGCACTTGTAGGGAAGCGGTAGCGGTACACTGGTTTCCGTTGCCGCTTTGGTCGGTGATTTGGACGGTGTACCATCCGGCGGTTAGTTGTTGAGCCAGCTGGTTGTTGGTACCCGTCAGGTTGGCCAGGATTTCATCAGCGGGGTTGGTGTTATTTTGTCCTAAGAACCACCGGAAAGTAAAGTTACTGGGATCAGTATCGCCGTCGGCAGTGCCGAGTGGGTTGGCCAGAAGCTGTCCGGTAGCCAGCGCGGCATTACCGCAGCTGTAGTCATCTTGCTGTACAGCTAAAGATACGTTGGGGTTTTGGTTGTCATCCACGATGGTGAGCGATAGGGTGTTGCTTGTCCAGCAGGTGTAGTTCTTACGCT
>CAKZPJ010000131.1 GCA_937138955.1 uncultured Flammeovirgaceae bacterium
GCATGCTCTCAGTAAAAAATACATCGGTACAGTAGCCTTCATACTCCTGTAGCTCACCATTGTGCCAGTAGGTATCGTCAAAGTAGTCATTACCCCAGTAGTCAGGGCCTTGGGTGATGCCCCCACCGCCGTGTCGGACTACTTCTTGGAATCCGCGATCTTTCGGTCGGAATGGGTAGTTATCACCCAGATGCCACTTGCCAAACATGCCCGTAGCGTACCCATTTTCGGCAAAGACCTGAGGCATTGTTTGTTCACCTTCAAACAGCATACTGCGTCCGGCAATGGTGTGCCAAGTGCCTACTCGGTTAGTATACTTTCCCGTCATTAATGCCCCCCGGGTAGGAGAGCAAGTGGGGGATACATGGAAATTTGTCGCCGTGACTGATTTCTCAAAGAACTGATCTAGATTCGGGGTCTTGATGATGTTATTTCCGTGAAACCCCAGATCGCCGTAGCCCTGGTCATCGGTCATAATCAAAATAACGTTAGGCTTCTGCGCTACTGGCGAATGCGTGGTGCTTTTTGCATGAGTCTGAAAAAGGTTAGAAAGAAATACAATTATTACAGTCAATACTGCCCGATGTAATTTCATAGGTTATGTTGGATTGGTTTAAATTGCTTTTAGTATGTAACGTGAACTATGGATTAAAGCTTGCTAATGAAAGATTATAAGTAACTGATTTTTACCCTCTCACCCTCAAGCCGGGTGGGCTTCTACCGCATCGGCGGTCCGATTTCCCATCGATGAAAAGTAGACAAAAATCTAGGAACATTTGAAACCGCTCGGGCGGCCCCGTCGCTGCGCTCAAACAGCAAATCTCCCCCTGGATAGCGGAAAAAATGTTTTTAATCCATAGTTGATGTTAATACCCTAGATTTTGCTCTAGATTAAGATTATTTCTGATTTCAGGGGTCGGAATTGGAAATAAGAGATGTCTTTCTTCCAAAGTTGCTCCATCTACGAAAGTATGGCCTACGTAATCGTTAAACTGCCCGTTCACGTAGTCAAGTGCTTTTCGGGTTCTAACCATATCAAACCAGGTTTCCCCTTCAAAGTACTGTTCGTGCCAGCGTTCTATCCAAATAGCTTCTCTGAACTGCGCTTGATCTAGTCCGATTAGTTCAGGGATATCCGCTCGCCTCCTAATTTGGTTTACAGCCTCGAGGGTTTCCGAAGTGGGGCCAGCTAGCTCGTTGGTCGCCTCGGCAAAATCAAGCAGTACATCCGCGTACCGAATAACTTGCCAGTTAAGGCCGGATTGGGCCGTAGAAAGATGTGCGGCTTCATCGAAGAACTTGAAATTATAATAGTTTCCAAACTGTACGGTATCACTTCGATCTGATTCTGATGTGAACTTTGTGAAGAAGAATGCGCCTTCTTCTGCTCGTTGATCGCCGCTTTCGTAGGATTCCACAAATTCACGTTGAGCATATGAAAACCCTTGTTCAGAAGAATACGCCGATACTCCTAGCTTAAAGGGTGGTAAGCCAAACTGTAGTGCATTGGAGGGCTGCTCTAACTCGTCGAATTGAACCATGAAGATATACTCTCCGGTATTATCGTTCGCTTTACGCCGAAAAGCATCGTGGGAATCAAATAAAGTATATTCCTGCGAGTCAATTACCTCTTTTGCTTTGTCCCGGGCTAGTTCGTAGTAGCTGGCTCCCAATTGCAAAGGAAAACCTGCCATTGTCAAATATATATCGGCCAATAGAGACTTTACGGCTCCGGTGGTTACTCTTCCGCTGGCATCATTAAAGGGTAAGCCCGCTGCTTCGGCTATCATTAAATCTTCCACAATCAAGTCGTAAACTTCTTCCACGGTTGCTTGCGTGGGATTCAGGTCGGGGCTTCCCAAATCAATAGGTTGTCTGATAAGCGGAACGCCGCCAAATATTCTCACCAAATTAAAATAATAATAAGCCCGCAGGAAACGAACTTCGCCTAATAGCCTGGCTTTTTGAGCTTCGTCCATACTAATTTCAGGAATTCTCAGGATTGCAATGTTAGCATTTCCAATTCCTTGGTAGTGGCTGTCCCATATGTTTTCTACCGAAGGATGATCTGAGCTCATATCCAGGTTTCGAACGAGTTGAAAGCTAGGAAAGCCACCGTTGGCTGTAAATGTAGAGTTAGCCGATCCGGTTTGTAATTCGGTAATTAGCCAAGCTTGCCTCTCATGCATGGGGTATAAACTCTGATAGGTAGCATTTACAATGGACTCAGCGTGGGCCGGTTGGGTAAAGTAGTTATCGGTATTGAAGTTGGAAGGATCAGTTTCAGTCAGAAAATCGTCGCAAGCAGCTCCTAACAGTACTGTGAAGAATAGTATCCACCGGGTGGTATATTTTGAAATATTCATAATTTTTATCTTTAAGGTAGTGGAAAGAATTAAAGTCCGATGCTAATGCCTAACTGATAAACCCTGGGTTTGGGATAACTATATAGGTCTACTCCCTGAGCAAAATTTTCTGCTACTGCGGAAACTTCAGGATCGTAACCAGGGTAATCAGTCAGCAAAAAGAAGTTCTGTATAGAAGCGTGAACTCTAATATTGCTAATCCCCCATCTGCTTACAGTGTTGTACGGAACGTTGTAGGCTAATAAGATATTTCTGCCTCGAATAAACGATCCATCGTAAATTCTACCCGTTGAGGTCAATCGATCACGATACCCAGCAGTTGGTCGGATTTCGGGGACGAAGGTGTCTTGGTTTTCGGGCGTCCAAGCGTTTAATACATCCGAAAACACATTGGTAATACCGGTTCGGTCTTGAGAGGTAGATTTGGTTCCGTAAGAAACGTCATTCCCGTACATGAACTGCACATCTACCACCAGCTCGAAATTCTTGTACGAGAGGGTGTTGATCAGTGAGCCGTATCCATCTGGTAGACCATTACCAATGATGACTCGATCTTGGTCGTTAATCGCACCGTCGCTGTTTAGATCATCGTATTTAATGTCTCCCGGGAGGCGGTTGTAGGTTTCTGCCTGATCGGCCTCATCCGTATTCCAGGTTCCCAATTGGATATAACCATAAAAGGAATTGATAGCCTCTCCTTCTCGGATAATCCTGTTACCCGTCACCGGATTACCTCCCTGAATGATATCTTGTCCGCC
>CAKZPJ010000132.1 GCA_937138955.1 uncultured Flammeovirgaceae bacterium
CAAATAAACTAGTAAGTAGTCGATTGCTTTGTTTTGCTCTGGTAATTGAATGGTCATGCCTTTTTTCTACTTTGACAGACCTAGTATCTCTTCTACCTCAGCCCACATTACGTTGTTTAAATGCTTGTGCTGCTCAACCGTTGAAGCAATATTATTTATTACTTGTTGACGAGTCTCTCCTTCATTTAACTGCTCTATCTTGGCTCGCACTTCTTGGGGATTATCCAAAGGTGAAACTAAGAAATCTTGACATTTATATTCCTCCATCACTCGTTCAAATTTGTGACTCCATCGCGTTCCTAAGCAGGGTACAGTTTGTGATAAAGTGCTAATTAAGCCATGAAACCTCGAGCTTATTACAATATGGCACTGAGAAATAACCCCTCTTAGCACTAGCGGATCATTATCATAAACAATATTAATAGGTTTACCTACCAATTTTTGCAACTCTTCGGCTACAGGATAATCCACTCTTTCGTGTACCAATACGAAAGGGTTCATTCCTAACTCGGTGAAGCTATCAAAACATTCTTTGAGGAACGGAAGATACCGCGGACCAATCTGATCATCCGTACTATCAATCATTCGGTGATTAGGAATGATACAAGCTTGACGAGGTTGGGGACGGTATAAATCAGTAATTTTACCCTTTAAAGCACCCGTAAAATCAGGCGCCTGCTTGATTTTTTTCGTGTGATAATTAAGTGAGGTAGCAAATTCGTAAGACGACTTATCACGAGCAAATACCAGCTCTACATTGTCTAAAAGTTTACGGAAAGCTTCGGCTACTTTTTCATCTTTAAAAGTACCTAATGATTGAGGTAGTAAAACGATCTTTTTGCCCTGCTTCTTCCAGCGGGCACAGTCATTAGCCATTTGCTCTATCTTACGGGGCCCCCACTGGTCACCATAGGCAAACCCAGACGCATCTATTATCGAATTAATTTCTTCTTCAATTACTAATCCGTACTTTTTACGCAGCTTTGTTGGAAATGTGGTGGTTAGTAATTGATTTGTAGGATTTGCCAAACTTTCGAACCAAAAGCTTTGATAAAGTCCTAATAGGGCTCTTTTCTTATATTCTGCTACTTTGGGCAATAAAGTAAGATCATCTTTACCCTGCAACCGCTCAAGAATGGCATGCAGCATGAGACCGTCCCCTTTATTTGTATAGTTTCCAATTTTAAGATGGATCATTATAGTATTTTTTAGTTAGCAACTATTTTTTTGAACCGACTCAATATCCGGTACAATAGGGCTTCAGGATGTAGCAGAAAACTTCCTAAGTGTTTTTGAATAACATGTACATTAGCTTTCCAGGTTTTAGCTGCAGCATTTTTCTTATTAGTAGTCATACGCGCCTCTCCGTGCTCATGATAAGCTACAGTAATATCTGGCATAAAGTGTACCTTATAACCATGCTTCACAACTACCGTGCGAAAAAATTCGCTGTCAATTCCGCGAGGCATTTTAGTATCAAACCCACCTGCTTTAATCATCGTATCTCGCTTAGTCATTACTGTGGAATTATGAATTACGCCATTTCCCTTTAGTAATGTCGAGGTAAGATCTAATGGCATTTGGGCTCGTTTGATCTCCTCGTTACTGTGAGCATCAATAACTTTTACGCCACTGCACACAATGCCTAATCTAGGATCTGAACTATTCTCGAAGATTTCAACCTGTTTGGTAAGTTTATCAGTATCTATCCATTCATCGTCATCGTCCATAAATGCTACCAATGTGCCTCTACATTGTTTGAGTGCTGTATTTCGGGCGAACGCATTTCCTTGGTTTTGATCATGCCGAAAATACTTTACTCTTGTATCTCTCTGACAGTAATCCTCTGCTACTTTCCTTGTATCATCAGATGATGCGTCATCTACAACTATAACCTCTAAATTGGAATAACTTTGACCCAATACAGAATCTAAGCACCGCCCTAAAAACCTTGCCCGGTTGTAAGTGGTAATATTAACACTTACTAATGGTTCTTGATTAGTACTTAATGTGTTAGTAGATATCTGAGCATGATCTTGTAAGTAATTCATAAATCGCTGGGCTTCCTTAGATGAGGAGATTGTTAGAGGAACATGAAATACTGAAAGGACTATAGCTTCCCAAAAATTTAAAGAGACGTTCGCTAATTGTGCCTCTCTCATAATAGATACTGGATTCTTAGGTTTGTGACGATTCAACGAAGAGTACCTAAGGTAACGTGACCAAAATCTATCAGGATAGTAGAAAGCTAACTGGCAGATGCCTCGAGCAACCCGCTTTGATTTGTTCATCAATGAACGATACTTCCATCGAGCCGGGTGTTTCAATGTCACTGTATCGGTGTATGTTTGCTTTAACCCTGCCCGATATACTCGGTTTCCAAATTCGTAATCTCCTCCTGATTCCAAGCGAGCATCAAAGTTTCCCACTAAGTCTATTACTTCTCTTCTAATGCTAAGGCAACAAGTTGGCACAAAATGGTTATGCTTCAGGTCAACATCTACCTTGAACCCTCCTATTTGATTGTATTTAGCTGCCAATGTTTTCTTATCAGTAACCACATCAACTTTGCAACCCATATAATCAGCCTCATTTTCTTGGAAGGCGGTTATAATCTTATTTAGATAGTCCGAAGGAGCTACCATGTCAGCATCTATAAAAAATAGAAAATGACCTTGTGCTTCACTGACTGCTTTATTGCGAGCTGCATATGATCCTTGCTGCTTGTCTTCTATTACTAAACGCACCAATTCAGAGTGGCGGTCTACAAATTCTTGAGCTACTTGTTGAGTGTGGTCAGTGGATCCATTATCAGCTACGATGATTTCGAATGGTGTTGATGTATCTTGTACTATCAAAGAAGCTAAAGTAGCCTCTAAGCCTGTAGGGTCATTATATACTGGTACAATTACGGAAATCATTCGTGCTAAGGGTTAATAGTGCAAATGTAATAAATTTCTGTTTTATATTATAATTAATTAATTATTAATTATTAATTTTTCAAGAAATATTTTCTCTGATCTGCTCAACTCATAGATTCTTGCAGTTAACGTAAGGGTATCTTCGTTGTTTTTATCCATCAATTTACTTTCGTGATTATAGCAAAAATCTAACTGTTGTTGGAGAAATAATTGAGAACATTGAGTGTTTCCGGCTTCGTCATTCTCAAAAGTTGCTAATGAGAATGGTATCTCAAATCCGGGGGGGTTATAAGCGTAACTATACCGATTACTAGCTATTCCTTTACTGTAGTCGTTTGTGAATAAGTAATTGATAATACTCAGTAATTTAGGATGTTTCCATATTGGATGTTCAAGAGTGTTGTTTTTTATAAGTCCAAATGCATAAGTGTTAAACGAGTGATAGCCTATGGATTTGTTGAGCATCTTGCTCCACTGTAGCTTTTTTCGCTCCTCTGGGCTTAAAGGTTTATTTTTCAACCCTAATTTTTGTAGTACAGCAGAAGCTATTTGCCGAATATTTATTAAGTCATTAGATACTACTACTGTCTGAAATTTATCTTCGGCGATGTTCTCGAGTTCATGGTAGATAAGGCCATCTTCCAGCAGAGTTACATTATCCCATATTTTATCCATGAACGTGTGTACTCTTGCTGCTATTAATGGGTCACTATCCATGATGAATGAAGCAGCGGCAGCAAACCAAAGTTGGTGATTGAATGCATTATCAATAGGATTCACAGTACCGTCTACTTCTAGCACGTTCCATAAACCTAACGACTCATTGAAAGGATGTTGTAAAAAAACTTCCGAGGCCAGTTTGGCGTATGTTGGATCGCCTAAGGTACGAGCAGCAGCAGCCAATGATTCTATTGACCAAGCTTGCCCCATGATTCCGTTACAGCGGTCTTTTCCTTTGGCATTTCTATGTAAAAAGCTATAGCCATGGGGACGATACTGAGGATCTAAAAAGACAGAGGCTAAATCCTCTACCGCTTGTCGGTACTTCTCATTCCCTGACCATTCGTACAATCGGGAGAATGTAATGAGCCAATGCCCTTTGTTTCTTAAAGGCGTTTCTGGATGGCGATACGGACCATTGTGACCTGCCTGAAGATATAATTCAGGCTTCTGTAAACAAGCATCACCTAATTCAAACAATAAGTCTAGCGCATTCATAGTAGAAGTTCTTTTAATTATTTTGCATCAGCAGGTAGCACTTTTTTAGTGAGAAAGCTCAAGTGGAAGAGTGCTTTTGCTTCATTAATAGATTCGTAAAACATTGTTCTTTTCTGGCTTTTTCCGCTTATTAATGATACTGCGCTTAGCAGCAGAGCTAATAATCCGCCTAAAAAGTTACCGAAACGCAAGCGGAGCCAAGCCATTAGACCAAAGTGTTTGTAAGTAAAATAGTAGACACTTTGCATTTGTATTTTCTGCATCATGGTAGCACGTTGAGCAACGCTAGCATGATTCTCGTGCATGAGTTTAGCAGAAGGTACCATATACCTTTTCCAGCCCGCTAGTTTAGCCCGCCAGGCCCAATCTACATCTTCAGCAAAAATGAAGAAGTTTCCATCCATCGGACCAATATCGTTAATACACTCTTTTCTAACCATAAAGCAAACTCCGCGGGGCCGTTGCACCTCTACCGGAGCGGAGGGAACATTTCGCTTTTTCTTAGTCTCTCTTGGCAAAGGTTGGCTATTGGACAGGAGCAACTGTTTTAAAGCATTTAAGCGAGGATATACCTCACGAAATGCTCTTTTCTTCGGGTTACGGAAGGGGTAGTGAGAAACTTGAACTTCACCATCAGGATAATAAAGCTGAGGGCAAACAATACCGCAATCGGGCTGTGAGTCAGCAAAACGTACGAGTTCGGTGAACGTATCGTTTAGCAACGCAGTATCGGAGTTAAACATAGCAAAGTAACGCCCTTTAGCTTCAGTTAAAGCCATATTTATTGCTGAAGAAAAACCAACATTCTTTGGGCTTCGGATAACTTTTACCGAAGGGAATTCTTTTTCCACTGTGCTTACAGTATCATCTTTAGATTTATTATCTACTAGAATGATTTGATAAGAAACCCCTCTAGTATACTCAAGTACCGACTTTAGACATCGTACTACTAAGTCTTTAGTATTATACGAAACTAAGCCTATCGTTATATCTACGGATTCTTTCATAAGAAAATTTGTGTTAATTATTTAATGTATTGATACTTCTTTAGTGAAGCTTCATTACCAATAACTTTTATAAGCTTCTCATTACTGGCGGCAAAGTCGCTAGATATTCTCTGTTGCATAGCTGTTGATATAGCTTGTCCGGGAAGTTTCCATCCACATTTAGCCGCTACACTATCGAGCCGATAAAGGGCTTTTCTAAGTGTCTGGTATACTTTTCGTTCTGGTCTTCTAGGATCAGGTTCGGCAAGTGTATTTGCCATACGATGAAAGTGAGTAAAAAGCCCCGAGGTACTAGCATTCTTCTTTAAGCTTTTCTTTTCACCGACTAAGATATCCACTTCTAGAAAATCTGAAAGGTTTTTAACAAACTTTTGCTGGTCTTGAATAAAGTCCTCGAACAGCAAAATTTTCACATTCTCCTTTCCAAAGGCTTGTTGAAAAGAGGTAATGATTCTACTGTAATCAGCTGCATTCCGATAGGCTTGGCCAAGGTTACTCAGATAGAATTTTTCAAAAGTCTTATCTAAGCCAAAGTGATAAACATCATGCTTATAGACTGACTCAAACCAATCAGATTGTTTTCGGATCACTCCAAATATTTTCGCATTGGGAGACATTTCCTTCATGCGAGAAAGCATTTCCGGTATGTCATGGTAGACGAAGTTCAATTCCGCTTTGTAATTGTAGCGCTGCTGGTTCTTTTCCCGAAGATGAGTTTTAAAACGCCCCATGGCGTAGTTCTCATCGCTATCTACTGTGATTTGGTGTTGATCATTGCCTTCAACTAATGTGTGGTAATGCTCCTGTCCTAATGAGTAATATGGATTATATGAGAAGAAGCGATTTTTTAAAGTAAGCTGGATATTTTCTTGTTGCTGAAATACGCCTTGTAAAAAGGTGGTTCCAGTTCGCATCCATCCAATATGAAATACTACCGGACTATCAACCAATAGAGGAATCTGAGTTTCTGCTGTAATATGTTCGGTATTCATGAGTTAACTTTTATTAATTTGCTAGAATAAACGGATCTTTCTATTGGAAGAGTTAGCTCCTCTTTGTTTTGGACAAAATAGAGGATGCAGCAACCTAAAGCGCCGCTAGCTCCAGCAATACCAAGATCAAATAATGATAATTGTAGTGACCACTGTAATACGATTATTACCATAGTACTCGCCACTAGATAATATCTTCTTATTGGTGTAAGCTGAGTGATAGCTGTCACCATTGAGATACTAATCATTTGGTAAATGGAGTATCTGGCTAGATTGAAGAAAATAACTCCAATAATGGATAGGTAAACCCATTCAATACCACTCAATATTTTGCAATTCAACTTTTTCAACTATTCAATTAATTATTAAAATAATGCAATTTTACTTCCGATACACCAATATCCTAGACTCTTTTTAGACACTATTTATGAAAAAGGATTTTTTATAGTAACTGTAGGCTTATTACTAGCTAATCGCTTACGAGACTGCTGGGTATAATAGCCATCGCTGTTAGATAAATAACCATACCCATATTCTGCCGAGAACTTTACATCATTAAATAACAAGTAAAGATTCTGAATCTTGTTTTTAGCATACAGGTCATTAATACCACCTAATATATTCTTATTAGTGTAATTGTAGCGGACTACAAATAAGCTAATATCGAAGTGGTTAAGCATTACAAAATAGTCGGCTACATATCCAATTGGCGGAGTTTCTATAATGATATAGTCATAGCGGTCACGTAGTAAGCGCATAAGTTCATCCATTCTAGCTGACTCAAACAGCGTAATAGGATCTTCCTGAGGAATACCGGGCGCTATCACATCAAGCTTTCTGAATTCAGTAGGCTGAATAATATCGTCAACTGCTACTGAACCGCTCAAGTAATCGGAAATGCCTGGACCAGATAAGTCAAAGAAATCTTGGATTCGTGGCTTACGTAGATCACCACCAATAAGTAGGGTTCGCTTGCCAGACTCGGCGAAGGCAGTGCTTAAGTTAGCTGAACAGAAAGTCTTTCCTTCACCACTAATAGAAGAAGTAACCCCAATTACTTGTTCGTCACCTCCCTGATGGAAATACTGTAGGTTGATACGAGCAAACTTAAATGATTCGGCAATTGCTGAATTAGGTAGTGTGCGCGCCACTAACTTAGCATCTTTTGGTCCGTTAGCAATCATTCCCAACAAAGGGACTTTCACTTGCTTCTCCAATTCCGCCTTATCAGTAATGTTATTATTTGATAAATCTCTTATGAGAACAACCGAGAAAGGAATAATGAATCCGATAACAAAAGCGATAGAAAATATCAGCATATTGTTAGGCTCAACTGGTTTGTAACCGGTCTTTTTAGCAGAATCAACCACCTGTACATTCTCAGAATTGGTAGCCAATGATAGTTTAGCGTTCGACTGTTTTTGAAGCAAGAAATTATACTCCTCGTATAGCTTATCGTAATTCTGCTGCAAGAATTGTAGTTTACTTTGCTCTTGAGGCAATTGATTGATACTGTACTGGATACGACCGATTCTCTGGTTTAGCCGACTAAGGTTCCGCCTTTCTGATGCCAATGAACTCTTAAGCTGCTCTTGGATAGCAGCGCGGGTGCTTTCAACTTCGTGCTTAACCGTTTTGTATATCGGGTTATCTGGGCGAGCATTAACTTTAAGATCATTTAAGCGGGTGACCAAGGTAATGTAGTTCTCAATTAATCGATTAAACAACTGATCCTGATTAATACCCGCTGAAGAAGGTGCAACAATCTTACTATAATCATCATTGTCATTTAAATAGGTAAGTGTGCTTTGGTAGTAATCTAGCCTCCGCTCCGACTCTGCTTTATCATTTTGTAATACCCCTAAGTTTTCCATGGCTTGCCCCGAAGCAAAATCAGAATTCAATAAGCCAGTTTGCGAACGGAAGTTTTCTAAAGCAGCTCGGGCATTATCTAATGAGTCGTTTTTCTCAGCTATTTCTCTATTCAAAAAGTCAAGCGAAGTTTCTCCCAAACTATTCTTCTGTAGTAATCCCTCTTGAGTATATGTTTCAATAAGAGTATTAATAAACAGTCCTCCCTTTCGGTCTATGGCACTATTCATAAGCAGTTGCAACATCCGGTTAGTGTCATCCATTTCTACCGCAGGCTGTACTGTCAACTTTCCTTGGTATTGCATTGCTAAATCTTCAATTCGGGTCAGTTTGAAGCAATACTCAAAATCATTGTCTTCCTTCTTCTTTTTATTAACTGTAATGTTGAGAATATCACTAGTAAAGGGTTTGCCAAACTCACCCACAGCCTCTAACTCATAATCATATATTTTACGCCCTTCTTTAGTAGCAAATGCTACCGCGTTGGCTTCATCATTATTAGCTGTAATTCGATATTGAGTATCAGAAATTGCTTCAATAAAAATAGGAGTATTTACTGCCTGAAGTTGACCAGAATCTATTTGTATCTCGTAGGGGAACGAAGTGTAAATTTCATTTAACCAACCTTCGCGCATGAAACCAGGCCAGAAATTCTCTACATTGTAGTAAGTGATCCCAAAGTCAAGTCGCTCTAAAGCCGATTTGATTAAAGAGTAAGACTTTAATTTTCCTATCTCATTGGTAAGGGCAATACCCTTTCCTTCGTTAGGAGCATCATTAAACAACTCTCCGGTTTCCGTTGAACCTACTTCTCGATCTTTCAACAAGATAGTAGCTCCGACTTCAAATTTCTTCTCACCAAAAATGGCGAAGACAGCGGCGATTGCTAAACAAAAACCCAAGCTGATCACAAAGTAATACCAGTGCTTCAGCATCTTCCCCAGTAAGGCGAATAGGTCTATTGTTTGATTTTGATTATTTGTACTTTTTGCTTTTTCCATTGTTTGTCATAAGTTATAGATGACAATAATTATATTTCTTTCCTATCTATTAAGCGTTACGAGTAAGTTGATGATCGTAACTAGTGTGCCTATGCTACTAAAAATAAGACCAACAGGCTGAAAGTTTGCTCTACGCACTTGCTGGATAGAAGGTTCTACGTATAGCTGATCATTAGGTAAAAGATAGTAATATTTTGATTTCATTAGATCGGCACTGGTTAAGTCTATTAAAATAACCTCAGCACCATCATCAGTTTGGCGGATAAGTTTTACATTTTTTCGATTAGCAATTTGAGTTAGGTCACCTGCTAGACTAAGCCCTTCTAAGATAGTAGCCTGTCCATTATAAATATAATAATATCCCGGACTATTTACTTCCCCTAGTACCGATACCTTGAAACTCACTAACTTAACATCAACTGATGAATTGAGAATATACCGATTAGCTTCTTGCTGAATAATTTGCTGACACTCTTCAATAGTCAGGTTTTGAACTTGTACCTTCCCAATTAGCGGAATACTGATAAAACCATCTTTATCTACATTGAAGCCCATTAAGTATAAGATAGACTCACTACCAAAACCACGAGCACCTTCTTGGTTACCATAGTTGAAGAAAGCTGAAGTCTCGTTATCAGGATTTTGGATAGTTACGTGCAGTATATCGTTAGGCTGAATACGATATTCAGGCCGCCTATTCTTTATCTGGGTTGGGTACTCAGTAGAAAAACTACTGTCTTGAAGATAAACCAGCTCTTTCTTTGAAACACAAGAGAAAACAGAGGCAACCATCACAAGGTAGATGGCAGCTAAGCTGAAATATTTTCTAGTTTTTATCAGTTTTTGATACATTAGCTATAATTTATATAACTTTTCAAATTTTATTTTGAACAAAAGTATAAATTTATTTGGTGTTTTAAAAGGAATACACGCGGAAAATTAATTATTAGGGTTAATTTTTGTACTTTTCTTATAATACAAAGGATTTATAAAGATTCTCTTGTATCCTGATGAGGTAAAAGTAACTACTTTAAGGCATGTACTATTTTTATCGATTATTCAAAAAATGAGCCAGACTCGTATTGTATAGCTCCTCGCCCTTAGCAGTAGATACTAACCGTTGTTCATCTACAATAAAGTCAGCAATTCGTACTAAACCGATCTGCAAAAAAGTAAACTCTTTATTCTTTAAATAATCCTCAAAAGATTTCTCTTGAGCAGGAGAGATACTCACTACTATTCTACCTTGCCCTTCTCCAAATAGGAAGGCATCTTTTCTAATACTTGAAATGGTCTGTACTGAAAAGCCTAAACTGCCTACCATCGCTGACTCAGCCAAAGTGATGAACAGCCCACCATCTGATACATCGTGAGCTGATAAAATTAATTTTTGCTTAATCAACTCGCTTATAATCATATGAAGTTGATACTCTTTCTCAAGATCAAAGTAAGGAGCTGGCGACTGCTTGATACTGTGAAAACTATATAAATACTCAGAGCTAGCAATATCATTGGTTGATTCTCCTAACAGGTAGATTAAGTCGCCTTCTTGTTGAAAAGCGAGTGTCATCTGCTGCCGATAATCCTCTAGAATGCCTAGCATACCAATGGTGGGAGTAGGAAACACAGCTCCGCCATCATTAGACTGGTTGTAGAAACTCACGTTGCCTCCGGTTACCGGAGTCTCTAATTTCTCACAAGCTCTTTTCATACCCTTAATTGCTCCAACAAACTGCCAGTATACTTCGGGGTCATAGGGATTGCCAAAATTTAAACAATTAGTAACGGCTACTGCTTCGCCGCCCGCACAAACAATATTGCGTGCTGCTTCAGCTACCGCAATGGCGCACCCCACTTCGGGGTCAGCGTGTACATAGCGGGCATTGCAGTCTACCGTTACAGCAATTGCTTTATCCGTCCCTTTAATTCGCACCACTCCAGCATCAGATGGGAAATTAGTAGTAGTCGTACCAGTGCCAATCATAGAATCATACTGCTCAGAAACCCACTGCTTAGAAGCGATATTCGGATGACTTAGCAAAAATTTAGCAACTTCTGCGTAGTCGTCTGGTTCGGGAACATCATCGATACTGAATTTCTGATAGTCTTGGTAATAAGCAGGTTCTCGATATTCGCGCTCATAAACCGGAGCACCTCCACCTAAAACCAAGTCATCTGCCGGAACATCGGCTACCACTTCACCATGCTGATGAAATATCAAACGTTCGGTATCAGTAACTACTCCAATCTGCTCGCATTGTAAATCCCATTTTTCAAAAATAGCTTTTACTGCTTCCTCACTTCCTTGCTCCACCACAATGAGCATTCGCTCCTGAGATTCAGATAGTAAGATTTCCCAAGCTGACATATCGGTTTGTCTCAGCGGAACTTTATCTAACCAGATATCCATGCCGTGCTCGCCTTTGGCACTCATCTCGGAGGTAGAGCAAATAATTCCCGCCGCACCCATATCCTGAATGCCAATTACATTACCGGAAGCAATTACCTCCAAAGAAGCTTCCAATAATAGTTTCTCCTGGAATGGATCACCAACCTGCACGGCCGGAAGGTCTTTAATAGAATCCTCAGTAATATCCTTAGAAGCGAAAGCTGCCCCGTGAATCCCATCTTTTCCAGTAGCTGACCCTACAATAAACACTGGGTTACCTACACCGTATGATGTAGCACTCGCTACTTTATCGGTCTCAACAATACCTGCTGAAAATGCATTTACTAATGGGTTAACTTGATAACACGGATCGAAGAATAATTCTCCCCCTACGGTAGGAATTCCGAAAGCGTTACCGTAATCACCAATACCTTTCACTACTCCCCGTAGTAACCACTGCGTACGCTCGTTCTTAATATCCCCAAACCGGAGTGAGTTGAGTTGGGCAATGGGGCGAGCCCCCATGGTAAAAATATCGCGATTAATGCCGCCTACTCCCGTGGCGGCTCCTTGGTAAGGCTCAATAGCCGAAGGATGGTTATGGGATTCTATCTTAAAACTACAGGCCAGCCCATCGCCAATATCTACCAACCCGGCGTTTTCTTCCCCGGCCTTCGCTAGCATTCGCTCTGAATCTTTAGGTAGCTTTTTAAGCCAAGTAATAGAGTTCTTGTAAGAACAGTGCTCCGACCACATCACTGAAAAGATACACAATTCAGTAAAATTGGGATCTCGCTCTAATATCTCCTGAATCCTATTGAATTCTTCTTCGAGCAGCCCTAGGTCTTTAGCCGTTTGTACAGTAGGTAAGGTTTGTTCCACGTTTCGGAATAATACGTTTTTAACGATACGATTTATAGAATATTGAAAGCCTATTGATAATAGGCTGCTTGAACTTTCTTAAGGTCTATAATTTCAGCCGCTGAGCGTATTCTTTAGCAAAATAGGTTAAAATAATATCAGCACCTGCTCGGCGTATGCTCATCAGGCTTTCTTGCATAGTTTTGTTTCCATCTAACCATCCATTGATAGCAGCAGCTTTAATCATGGCGTACTCACCACTAACTTGATAGGCCGCAATAGGAATTGGAAATTGTTCTTTTAGCGATTGTATAATATCTAAATAAGGTAAAGCCGGTTTCACCATGAGCATATCAGCACCTTCGTCGTAATCTAATTCTGCTTCCATTAAAGCTTCTCGTGCATTTGCTGCATTCATCTGGTAGGTTTTTTTATCGCCCGACTTAGGAGCTGAATCTAACGCATCTCGGAATGGACCGTAGAAAGCTGATGCATACTTAGCCGTATACGCCATAATAGATACGTTAGTGTAACCGTGTTGATCTAACAAATCTCGCAAATAGCCGACCCGGCCATCCATCATATCCGATGGGCCCAGTATATCGGCTCCAGCTTCGGCTTGTACCAATGCCATCTTACCCAGAATCTCAAGCGTTTCATCATTCAGTATCTCGCCATCGTGCACTAGCCCATCATGCCCGTCCGAACTGTAAGGATCCATCGCAATGTCGGTCATTAAGCAAACATCAGGGAAGTTTTCTTTGATACGTCGGATGGCGGTAGGGAAAAGCCCTTCCGGATTATGACCCTCCTGAGCTAAGTTATCTTTTTTATCATCAGTGAGAGCGGGAAAAGGAGCAAAAGTATGAATACCTAGTGCTTGGCAAGCCGCTATTTCCTCCAACAGTAAATTAGTGCTATAGCGATAAATACCCGGCATAGAAGCCACCTCTTCTCGCTGGTTATCGCCTTCAATAATGAAGACTGGAAAGATAAGATGCTGTACAGAAAGCTGGGTTTCTTCTAGCAGATTACGTATTACAGGTGACTTTCGATTACGGCGGGGGCGGCGTAGCATGCAAGATTTTTGTTGCAAATATAGCTGGGATAAAGCCAGATACCGAAAGGATAGTTATTTTTTTACCGTTGAGGCAAAATTGGGCCTAATGCAACTGCCACAGCGAATCGGTAAATAGACTTTGAGAATCGTAAAAGTGGTGCATGACTGAGAAACCTGAATGCTGGGCTAAACCCTCAATATCATTTAAGCTGTACTTCTGAGAGCGTTCCATATAAATAGCTTCCCAGGCTTCAAACTCAATTACTTCATCAATTGCTGAAATTGTTACTTGCTGCTCCTTTTTGCTGACCAGATAGCTACGCACGCTTCCTTCCATCGGATCGTAGATAGGGAAATATTGAAAATTGTCAATATCAAAATCAGCCCCAAGCTCTTCGTTAATTCGCAAGAGTAAATTATGCTTAAACGAGCGGGTAATTCCCGATCCGTCAAAGTAAGCGTTCAAAACTCGTTCTGGATCCTTTTTCAAATCAAAGCCCGTCATTAGTAAATCACCGGGAGAAAGATGAGCAGCAATTTCTTTCAGAAATGCTATACTTTCGGGATTAGAAAAATTGCCGATATTCGCTCCTAAGAACAGCACTACATTTCGTACCTGCTGTCCGTCAAAAGAAGATTTAAGCCGATCAATTGCCCGGAAATAATCATCTTGAATGCCCTGCACCTTTAGGTTAGGCATATTTTCAGCCAAATCAGTAGTAAGTTCTTCAACAATATTAGCCGAAATATCAATAGGAACGTAGGAGAAATTTGCCTTCTGTTCCAGAAAATGCTGTAACAGCACTTTAGTTTTAGTCCCGTCGCCTGCTCCGAATTCAATCAGCCGGAAAGGAATTTTGTCCTTAGAAAAATATTCCAGCATTTCTCCTCGATGCATCTCAAATATCTCGTATTCGGCACGCGTAGGATAGTACTCCTCCATCTCCATAATTTGCTGGAAGATTTCGTCACCTCGTTTATCGTATAGATATTTAGAAGACAGATATTTTTCTTCGGAGGTTAATCCGGCGTATACATCAGCCACAAACTGACGGTTAACCTTATGAGAATAGTCGTTTAGCCCGTCACCTTCTAGAATGGCGGTAGCTTTTTCAGAATGATCGGTGGTATAAGACATTTAACAGTGTTCGGCAAGACGAAAGCCCGTGAATTGCCAGCGTTTATCGGGTTGGAAAAAATTTCGGTAGGTAATTCGCAGGTGACTTTCGGGCGTGGCACAAGAACCCCCGCGTAGTACCATTTGGTTAATCATAAACTTACCGTTGTATTCACCTAGTGCTCCTTTGGGCCGTTGGTAAAAAGGGTACGGTAAATACGCGCTTTGCGTCCATTCCCAAACGTCGCCTATCATTTGAGCCGGAACAGAAGAAATCCCAGACGTTTGCAATGCTTGAGGATGAAAACTTTCTGAATCTACCAAGTTGGCTTGAGACGTAATATGAAAGTTATCTTCGTAGCCCGCCAAACGACAAGCCACCTCCCACTCAGCTTCAGTGGGTAAACGTTTACCGCGCCAGCGAGCGTAAGCGTCGGCCTCGTAATAACTTACGTGCGTGACTGGTCGGGACGGTTCTAGCAGTTGTAATCCATACAAAGTATATTCGTACCAATGTCCTTCTTGCTGGTGCCAGTAATGAGGCGATGTAATCTTATTTTCCTGCGCCCACGCCCAGCCGTCGGATAGCCACAGGTCAGCGTTTTGGTAGCCACCGTCATTTATAAAAGCTAAAAGCTCGCCAGCGGTAACTAGTCGGTTCAGTAGTCGGTAATCAGCCAGATAGACCTGATGGTGGCCTTCTTCATTGTCAAAGTGAAACCCATTGCCTTGAAAGCCAATAGAATAGTTACCACCCGGCACAGAAACGTATTTTTCAGTCTCTACAGCTATTCCTTCTATTAAAGGAGGTTTATTAGCATACGAGGGGAAAAGTGGATTATGGCCCAGAATGTATTTAAGATCAGTTACTAACAATTCTTGGTGCTGCTGCTCGTGATGTAACCCTAATTCTATTAGATAATTAATCTCTTGCCAGGCCGAGTCGTCTAAAAGATGCGGTAGCTTATGAAGGTGCTCATCTACGTAGCTACGATACGCCATCACTTCTTGAGTGGTAGGTCGAGTCATATTACCTCGATTAGTGCGTACCATCCGGTCGCCTTTGCTCTCGTAGTAGCTATTAAATAGAAAGTTGAATTGGTCATTAAATTCCTGATAATTCGGAAAAGAAGGAATCAGGATGAATTGCTCAAAAAACCAGGTAGTGTGAGCTAAGTGCCACTTGGGTGGACTTACATCTACAATAGGTTGAACTACGTAATCTTCCGGTTGCAGCGGCTGGCACAGGCGAACGCTTTGTTGGCGCACCTCTTTATATCTAGAAAGAATATCAGCCTCTGTAGGCGTAAGTAATTCTGAATTCATAAGTTAAGTTAGTAGCACTTTTGGGTGGGTTTACGACCTAATCTGAAAAGCGTTGGCTTAGAATAATACAAAGTTTAGTGAATAATTCATCAAGGATTTGGAAAAACAATCACCCACTGCCAAGCTAGGTATAAATCAGGAAAAACTCAAAAAAAGTACATCAAGAAGTATTTATTACCAATAAAGTAGGTATTTATGCTTGAATCAAGCATAATCAATCTCAAACTGCACTAAGTCAATAAACTCCTGAACCCGCTCTTTTACTTCTTCTTGAGATAAATTAATCAAGCGCTGTGGGCCAAATTTCTCTACACAAAATGAGGCCATCGCCGAACCATAAATTACCGCTCGTTTCATATTACTGAACGAGCGATCTTGGGTTTGCGCCAAATACCCAATAAACCCTCCGGCAAACGTATCACCCGCGCCAGTTGGATCAAATACCTCTTCTAATGGCAAAGCCGGGGCAAAGAAAACTTGCTCATCACTAAATAACAAAGCCCCGTGTTCGCCTTTCTTAATGATAATATACGTTGGCCCCATCTTTAATATGGCTCGCGCAGCCTTCACTAGCGAATACTCTCCTGATAGCATCCGAGCTTCTTCATCATTAATAGAAAGTACGTCAATTTGTTTAATAACCTCTTTAAGACTAGGTAAGAAGGGTTCGGTCATCCAGAAGTTCATTGTATCCAGCATAACTAGCTCAGGACGTTCATTCAATCGATTCAGCACCGTTTGCTGTACCTCTGGAGTTAGGTTACCCAACATGAGGTATTTACAATCTTGGTAAGCATCGGGAATGATCGGGTCGAAGTCGGCTAACACATTTAGTTCGGTAGCCAGTGTGTCACGAGTATTTAAATCGTTGTGGTAGCGGCCCGCCCAAAAGAAAGACTTCTCACCTTCCTTAATCTGTAACCCTTCCGTATTAATACCGTGCTGCTGAAAGTTTTCAATATCTGATTGCAAAAAATCTTCGCCTACTACCCCGACCAAATTCGCCGATTTAGTGAAGTACGATGAGGCCAAGGCAATGTAGGTGCCCGACCCACCAATTATTTTGTCGGTTTTACCAAAGGGGGTTTCGATGGCATCAAAGGCTACAGTGCCTACTACTAATAAACTCATATGTTATTTATTGATCGTTAGAAATGTAAAAAGAGGAAAAATGAATATTTCAGGTGTTGAAGTTTCATGAAACTAGCGTAATCATCGCTTTAGCGAAGTCGTTTTTTGAGACACCGATTCGCTTTTGTCCATTGCCATGAGAGATTTACGGTATACCCAATACTGCTGATAAGGCTCGCCTTTAAATTGGCGTAATAAATATTTTACAGCGGTTTGGTCATCGCCTACCCGGTTGGTCTCAATTTTATCGTACCGATATTCGTGTTTACTCAAAAAGTCTAATAATGACTTGATCAGAGCTGAACCTACTCCTCGTTGCTGAAACTCCGGTAGCACTCCCAGTGAAACACTAAGTAAGTGCTTATGTTTGCGTTTTCGATAGTAAGCCTCGCGTACTTTGCTTAGTATTCCGCTACCTGCTCGTATTCGGGCCTGATTGATGTCAGGTAAATTAAAGAAAAAGCCAATGGACTGATCGCGATAATACGCCAGTAGAAATATATTTTCATCAATCCAGGGCAACAGTTCCTGTAATTCATCCTGAATTTGCTGGGCTGACAGTTCGTGATGAAACGGGGTTTTACTCCAAATTTGATTGTACACCAATGCAATATCCTTCGCTAGCACATCTAGTTTTTCTTTATCAAAGCGATCAATTCTGAAATCTTCGTTTTCTATTACTGATTCGGCCTTTTCTTTTATCGTTCTGGGGAAAGGAAGGGTTTGAAAATCCAGATGATACGTTCGCTGTTGCAGATATTGCTGAAACCCAAAAGACTCAAAAAATTGTTGATAATATGCTTGATGATAGTTGGAGCCATACACCGGAGGTTCATCAAACCCTTCCGTCAGTAGCCCCGATTTGAAAAACAAGCTAGTTGGATTTACCGGAGCGTGTACCATTGTAATATCTCGCTTTTTCAGCCACAGCGCGCCTTCTTCTAAAAGTTGGTGAGCAGCCGTCTCGTGGTCAATGCACTCAAAAAAGGCTAGGAAACCGCGTTCGGTAGACTCTTTTCGGTCAACAAATGCTGCAACACGACCAATAGTTGCCCCTCGATAGTTTTGCAGAATCCAGCGGCAAACATCATCGTGATCGAAGAAGGAGTTATTTTCAGTATTGAAAATACGCTCTACTTCTTCTGCCTTGGTCTGCACCCAATAACCATCATTCTGATATAAGCGGGCAGGAAACTCATAGAACTCACTTGCCGAATACTTGTCAGCAACTTTAAGAATATGCATGGACGCTAACTACTGTGGTTTTGTTATGATTTTCAGCAGGTTAGATTTTTTTTGCTCGCTAATTGGACGGTGGTATAAATGTGCGCGTAAACTTTTTATATTTGTGCAATGCTGTTCTGACTGTAGAACCACCTAACGAGATTTAGGGTTTCTTTTCGAGCAATTATACAAATCTACAATTTTTCAT
>CAKZPJ010000133.1 GCA_937138955.1 uncultured Flammeovirgaceae bacterium
ATTATCAATCCGCAAAGCTTACCTTTTATTACGTTAGGTTTGCTCTACGCCAAGGCGCAAGAGTGGGTAGTTCTGAGCGAATTTAGTAATTCACTGGGGCTTATGTTGGGTGTATCCGTAGGGCGTTTTCTGTCTTTACTGCTGTACGCTCAGGCGGGACAGTGGCTTGCTTCTCAACTGGATCGTTTTACCCAATGGACAAATAAAGTTACCGGTGGTATTCTTCTTTCTCTGGGAGGATATCAGGCGTTTCGAGTGATTGCTGAAGTGCTGTAGCTATTTTGTGTTCGGGTGCCATAGCGACCGTCGTCCGGTTTACTCTTTTCGAGCTCAGAACTTCAAACTTTAAACCGAACGCTAAAACACCATAACATTAAGAACCATAACACCATAAAACTAGCTTCGCATTGTATTTTACAGTAGATTAGAACCTCAACTAACCTAACGACTACGCACTATGCAACGAAGAGACGCACTTAAAGGATTGGGGCTGGCTGGATTGGGTCTTACCGCTTCGGCGACAACCGCCACTGCTAATCAACATAATTTGAACCGAGGTATGAAACCTATCACCATCACCAAAGTAAAAGCAATTCCTACCTGCCCCCATGGCATTGAGCTCATTGTAGTGAAGGTAGAAACCAGTGAACCCGGGCTGTACGGAGTAGGCTGTGCTACCTTTCGGCAGCGGGCCCACGCGGTGGTATCTGCCATCAACGATTATTTAGACGATTTCTGTCGGGGTAAAGATGTAGACAATATTGAAGATATCTGGCAAACCGCTTACGTAAGCTCCTACTGGCGCAATGGGCCGGTACTGAACAATGCCCTCAGTGGCTTGGATCAGGCTTTGTGGGATATTAAAGGTAAGCGCGCTGGTATGCCGGTGTACCAATTGCTAGGCGGTAAGTGCCGCTTTGCGGTAGACTGCTACGCCCACGGGGGTGGGAAGACAATAGAAGAAGTAGTGGAGAATGTGCAGCGTTTCAAGGAAGAAGGTTATCGTCATGTACGTATTCAATTAGGCGGATACGGAGCAGCTCAAATGCTGGGGGGCTACGGCAATACGGTAGATCAAACGCCCGATTTCAAAAAGGCAGGTTTCGGAGCGGAAGATGATAATTACATGAATCCGTACCTGTACATGAAATCGGTGCCTAAGCTATTCGGAGAAGTACGAAAAGCTTGTGGCGAAGAGGTAGAGCTACTGCACGATGTACACGAACGATTACAACCACTGGATGCCATTAATCTGGTGAAGTCGTTGGAAGAATACCGTCCGTTCTTTATTGAAGACCCTTTTTCACCGGAGAACATTGGTTATTTCCCCATGCTGCGGCAGCAAACTACGGTGCCTATTGCAATGGGCGAGTTGTACAACAGTCCGCACGAATGGGTAAATCCTATGACCGAACGACTATTTGACTTTATCCGTATTCATATTTCGCAGATCGGTGGCATAACCCCCGCGGTGAAGGTAGCTCGATTGGGCGAATGGTTTAATGTGCGAACGGCCTGGCATGGCCCAGGTGATGTTTCCCCGGTAGGTCACGCTGCCAACGCTCATATTGATTTGGCTATGTGGAACTTTGGTATCCAGGAAGCGGTAAGCTTTTCCGATACGCTAAGGGAGATCTTTCCTGGCGCACCAACGATGAAAGACGGTTATATGTACGTTAATGAAGTTCCAGGACTAGGAGTAGATGTGAACGAAGAACTGGCGTTAAAGTATCCATTCCCCGAGAAAAACAACTACAACTGGACCCAGCTACGCAAGGGGGATGGTACTCCGGTACGCCCCTAGCACTAGCGCTTTTGAGAAGCAGTCACTTTTAACTCTTCTACCAGATTGCGCTCGGTTTGAAGCTCCCGGCGTAAACGGCGTTCTTTCTCTAGTGATGTCTTTCGAAATTCTTCCAGTTCGTGCTGGAGCTTTCGGTAGTCTTTACGAGTTTTAGAAGTCACGTTTTGGCTACTACGGTACTGGTAAACGGCTGCGGCTAACAACAATGCTAGGACGAGCACGGCAATCCAGAAAAAATTCAGAAACCCTGATTTTGGAAAATCGATGCCTAATACTGATATATGAGTGCTGTCATGATCGCTAGCGGCAATAATGGCATCTTTTTCCCGAACGCTAGCATTCACCGAATTCAAGTCTGCTTCCTGAGTTGCCACCCTCTCCTGGGTTTGCCGTAAGTCCTGACGAACGTTTTTCAAGGAATCTTGAGCGTTCTTCCAAAATCGGTTCAATCGGTTAAGGCTTACTACCCGGTATTCATTGCCCGACTTCGATGTTACTGAATTAGACTCTTGTACCATCTCCCCAAATTGCTGGGGTAAGGGCTGATTGTTGGGGTTGCTATTTTCTTGCTGGGCTACAGCCGAACCAATGATAAAAAACATGATTCCGACAAAAGAAATAGCAATAAAGGTGTTGCGTAGGTTAAATGTTTTCATAGCAGATACTTGCAGTTAATCAATTACGCTAGTAGCAAGACTACAAAGGTAGCGTAAGTCTTATCAATTCAAAAAAACAGCTTTGTGTAGCTGTAGGTTCAATCAGATAAGGCAAAGTTAATAAAAACTGCGTATTAAAGTATTTGACAATTACTACCAATTTACTATCAAGCAACTACTTGTATAGTAGTTTCTCACCAGCCACCCTCTCTATTAATACAATAACCGTTGAGGGTTTAGAAGTCTCATCTATTTTGCAACAGAATCAATGAAATCAGAAATATCCTTTTTCAAATTTTTGTCCTCCGCTAACACTTTTATAAAAGCACTACCAATGATAGCTCCCTGGGCGTACTGGCAGGCTTGTTGAAAAGTTTCTTGATTAGAAATCCCGAAGCCAATCAGTTGCGGGTGGTGCAATTGCATATCCTGAATACGATTGAAGTAGGTAATCTGTTGCTCGGTAATATCTCCTTTCGCTCCGGTTACGCTGGCCGAAGATACCATGTAAATAAATCCGTGAGAGTTTTCGTCAATTAGACGAATACGCTCTTCCGAAGTCTGCGGAGTGATCAAAAAGATATTGTACAGCCCGTAGGATTCAAACATGGCTTTATACTCATCCAGATATGCTTGCATAGGTAAATCCGGAATGATTAGCGCGTCTACCCCGATTTGCTGGCACTGCTGGCAGAACTTTTCCACTCCGTACTGAA
>CAKZPJ010000134.1 GCA_937138955.1 uncultured Flammeovirgaceae bacterium
TTTCTTTGAGTCACACCTGGCCGAAAAGGTTTTTAACGAAATGCTAGCCGAAGCCAACGTATCGATTCTTTTCAATCGGTACGTGGATACCGTTTATCGGCAACAGGCTACGATTCAACAAATCGGGCTGGATAGTGGCGAGGTAGTTTCTGGTCAGGTGTTTATCGACGCTTCTTACGAAGGCGACCTGATGGCTAAGGCGGGAGTTTCTTACACCTACGGACGGGAGAGCCGCCAGCAGTACGGTGAGTCCTACGCGGGCATTCGGTTTATGGACGATACTTTGTTGGCCCGTACCCAAGGTGCCGATGGTGAGTTGCTACCCTATTTTTCAGAAAAAGAGGGACTGATACCGGGTCAGGGCGACCAGTTAGTCATGAATTATAATTTTCGGCCTACCATGACCAAGTCAGCCGATAATAAAGTAGCGGTCACCCGACCCGCGAACTACGATGCTACCCAGTTTGAACTGTTGGGTGATTTTCTACAGAATTATCCCGAAACACCCCTGCGTAAGCTGATCGGAATTTATCCCCGGGGCAATGACAAGTACGAATTTAATAACCAGCAGCGGGCAGTTATTTCTCTGGGGCTGTTTGGCGGCAACGTAGATTACCCGGATGCCAGCTACGCCCGCCGCCAAGAAATTTATCAGGCCCACAAGGATTACACCTTGGGTTTTCTGTATTTTTTGGGGCACGACCCCTCGGTGCCGGAGGCGTTGCGCGAGGAGATGCTTGCTTACGGATTTAGTAAGGATGAATTTACCGATAACGATCATTTTCCTTACTACCTCTACATCCGGGAAGCCCGCCGAATGATCGGTGATTTTGTAATGACTCAGCAAGATATACTGGAAAGCCGAGCGAAAGAGGATGCGGTGACATTAGGCTCTCACTGGATTGATGCCCACCATGTGCAGCGCGTATCCATTTCGGATTCCAGCTTTACCAACGAAGGAAGAATCTGGCATAAGGTGACTGAACCCTACGAAATTCCGTACCGGGTACTGCTTCCCAAGGAAGAAGAATGCAATAATTTATTAGTACCGGTTTGCGGTTCACTCTCGCACGTAGCGTTCTGCTCTTATCGACTAGAATCCACCTGGATGCAGATGGGTCATGTCACCGGAACCGCCGCGGCTTTGGCTCTTCAACAGAATACCAGCGTACATGACATCAATATACCACAGCTACAGCAGGAGTTGCGCGACGAGCAAAAGATCCTGAAGATAGATAACCTGGGAGAGTATGACGATTATCAAAATCAATAAAATGGAAGACCTTTTGAGCTACCTATTGAAATCACTCATCGCTTTAGCGACACTAATCTTTACCTTCAATCTTACCGTTTATAGTCAATCTGATCCGATCGGTATAGAAATCCAGTGGATGCCACTGACCGACGACCAAGCGTACTTGAATGATATGTTAGAGGTAGCTGAAGCGTACCAGGTAGACGGCTTTCAGATCAGCCATAACCTGATGCATAGTGTGGACGAGTTGGTATACCCGGACAAAGAGCGGAAGAACATGATCCACACCAAGATTGACCCGGAACTGTTGGTTAACTTCACTCGGCAGCTTCAAGAACGAGGGTACGAAGCCCATTTTTGGACCCACGAGGTAGTTGGCCCGCCGCCGGCCGCGGTGAAAGATGGCAAGGTGATAATCGACCACCCGGAAATGCTGCCCTTTACAGTACAAAAATACCAACAGGCGCGAGATATGCTCCCAATGATGAATTCGGTAATACTCACGCTGTTTGAAACTGAGTACAAGGTGTTTGATGACGAGGAAGCTACTACAATGTCGCTGCCTAACACTCCTACCGAGCGTACGATTGCCCTGATTGATCTGATGACGAAAATGTCCGATAAAATTGATGTGCCTCTGGCGGTGCGGGGCGGTTTTTCGGAGTCGGATGAAGTAGCCCGGCGGG
>CAKZPJ010000135.1 GCA_937138955.1 uncultured Flammeovirgaceae bacterium
CGGGTGAGGGGATGTCTACGTCTAGTTCCTGTTCCTCATTCTGACAAAGGGTAAAATCTTCGGGCAACTCTAGCGGCGGACGATTATCCACTACAAACACTTCGCCCTCGCTAATGCAGCTATCGGCATTAACTACTGTGACGTTGTAAAAGCCTGGTTCAGTCGCGGTGATGGTATTGGTCGGTGGTAAGTTGCCACCGCCTACGGCTCCCTGTCGAATCCACTGAAAGGTAAGCGTACCATCGTCATCCGCCGGATCAATTGCGGTTAGGTCTACGCCGCCATTACAGAGGTTAACACTTTCGGGCAAAATTACTTCGGGAGCGATACCCATCGTAAACTGCTGGACTAGTACGGTATCTATATCGCATTCATTAGACAAAGTCACTCGAGCTTCGTAGTTGCCTAGCGTATCAATGGCAAATGCAAAACTCTGTTCCGAGCGAAGCGAGTCAGTTAGGCCGACAAAACTTTCGGTACCGTCTTCGTTCAACCGCACAATTACCCATGCGTAGGTCTCAATCACATCATCGCGACCCTGAGCTGAGAACTGAGTTTCATTACCCACACAAGCATCGTCTACGGTGATATTGGGTTCGGGGAAAGAATTACCACCTTGGTTAATAAAACTAGGTAAGCCTAGCTCCGAAGTAGTTCCATTGGGTAATCCATCGGGCAAGCCATTTTCATTATAACCGGAGTTGGCCGGATCATTCGGGTCGGGTGACAAAGAACCGAGGTTGCCTACCCCAGGCTGAGCGACGTACAATTGCCCGTCGGGTCCTTGTTGAATAGCTCCGAAGTTTCTTCCGCCGGTATTGTTGACCTGCACAATGTTGATGGTTTCCCCTTCTTCCACTGGGCGTTCAATAGTAGCTCCGTAGATACCATTGTCGGTAGAGACAAACAAGACGGTATTTCCGGTAGAGTCGGTAGCAAACTCAACACCGTAGGGCTGGCCGCGTCCGGTAAAGTCAATTGTCACCGGATCGCTTAGTTCTAGCGTTTCTTGGTCAAAATTAAAGACTTCTACACTATCGCCCATCGCCACGGCAACTACCGTTCCGGTAGAATCGCCCCCAAATTTCATATAACCTTGAGCATCTTCAAGATTAGTAAGCTCATGGTTGGAACCTACTGAGGAGATCACGGGGTTGCCAATGCCCTGATCGGTGATTGGGTAGGCACGAAATGCATTGTTTCCGTACTCGTGGACGAGCAATGTAGCTGGGCCACCGCGCCCGCCATGAATGGTAACACGTTCGGTGCCGGGGGAAAATAATAGATTATTATCAGAAACGATCACCGGACCGGGCTGACCGGTATTAGGATCAATGCCGTTTAGATTTACCACTGCGTAGCGCAGTTCGAAACCACCATCTTCGGCCGGGGTTGCGGTAAATACATAATAAGCAGCATCGGTGCCGGGTACTTGTACCATACCTACCATCGTAGCCGATGCGCTCGGATCGGCTCCTTCGGTCAAATCTACTGGGGCACCTAACGCATCCGGTACTTCGGAATGCGTGCCGCCGTTGACAAAGTATAGCGTGCGCCCATCAGTATAGAACAATGGATCGCCACTAGCATCTGAAATGGCTTCTACGCCTTCGGGAGCGGTTTGACTACCATCACCAATGCCAACTACCTGGCCGTCATTATCTTGCCCATCCCCGTTATCATCGGGATTGTTGGGGTTATCGTAAAGGTTGTTAAAGTCAATACCCGCGCCATTACCAAAGTACCAAACGTTATAAGTCTGATTTTCAACCTGATATTCTTTTATGTTAGACTCGGCGTAAGCGGTACAGCCAGTTTGAGGATCGGAAACCAGCACCCAGTATACGCCCGCTTCGGTAACCATAATGCTGGGGTCGGTTGATCCGGTGCTCCACAAATACGTGTACTGACCGGGATCACAATCGTCGCCACCGCCGCCAATAGGAAGGTTCACTCCGCCACCGCCAGGTTGCTGACCGCCTTGCCCCTGACCACTTTCGGGAGCCGCACAAAGCAGCGTTGAATCGCCCGGACAGATAGTCGTATCCTGAACAATTGGAATCTGTAGATCAAGCTCTTGTAAATTGAGGGGGAGCTGGGCAATGGTTGAGTCATTATCCCAGTAAGCCACGGCAAACACCTCTCCGCTGGCTTCTTCAGGCGTGAAAGTTGGACTAAACGCGGTAGCCTGTCCGGCAGGCAGTACCCAAACAATGCTGTCGGGAGTAGGTGTGCCTTCGGCAAATTCAGGAATGAGTTGCACCGGATTGTTGGTACACTGCCCGGCTTGGGTAATAGTAAAACTTAAATCGCTCGGAGCTGCCGAGGCTACTTGAGAAAACTGCTGTCCGCCAAAATCGACTCCATCGAGTAATCCATCTTCGTACATCACTAGCGAAGCCGTGCTGTCGGCCATGCTAATTGCTCCAAGCTGAATACCATCGGGGGTTTGGTACAAATGGTAAACGCTACCGTCGGGTCCGGTTTGTAATCCATAGTTGGCAGTTCCATCTACTCCGGGCACTATGGCAAATGAATCGTCCGTAAAATTGTGTTGAAAAACACTGCCTCCCACTCCGGTGCTGTAGTACAGTTTAGATCCGTCGGGCGACCAGGCTACATCGAATATGTTTTGTCCGGTTCCCACCGTTTCGTTGAATGTAAGCCCTCCGGCTCCGTCGGATGCTAATACGTGTACCCCACCGTTGAAGGCAACCGCCAACTGTCCGGTAGCCGGGTTGTACTCCATATTGGTAGCGGTAATAATTCCCGGAATGCTGGGGGAAACTATGGTAGCGGTAGTAGGATCAGTCGCTACATCAATTATGTAAAAGTCAGCGGTACCCGCCTGTTGGGCCACTACGTAGTAACTACTGCCATCAGCACTGGGTACTACCGTTATAGCTTCAGCAGTTCCCAGAGCACTTCCTAGCGGACCGTTAGCGGTACTGACAGTTACGGTAGGATAATTACCCACTGAGATAGTCACTAACACAGTATGCTGATAAATCTCGCCACCCACATTTACGTACATAAAATATTCTCGCACTCCATCGGAGATGTCGTCGTTAGGGTCAGGAACAATCACTACGGGTTGACTTCCGGTTCCGTTACCATTTAGTCCACCGGGAACTACAATTGGATTTCCTTGTCCGTCAAATATTTGGCTACCATCGGTATAGAAGTAAATGTCGCCCGTGTTAGGGTCAACCGCTACGGCACTTCCCTGATTGCTCAGTGGCTGCGTAGTAATGGTATTATCGGTCAGAGAGTCGTCCCCCAGCCCGAATTGTAATCCTTGTCCGCTCCCGCCGAAAATCCAGAAGTTATCCGATCGGCCTTGGCCAACCACCTCACTGAGGGTTAGGAGCAAAAGTAGATTGATAAAAAGAATTTTATTGTGGTTTCCCATAGTCGCCCATGCTTGGTACGCGAAGATATATTTACGAGAGTAACGAAAAAAGCATTCGTTTCATGTTTAATGTAAGCAATTAACGTGCTTTCTACGTTTTAGTGTGTTTCGTTTAGCCAGGAGAACTTAGCTATAGTACAAAAGTGAGAAAGGAACATAAAATTCTGATAAAAGAATTCAGTCAACCGAAAAGTAATTTCAATCTTTCGCTGTACTGTATTTAGAAGAAGGTTGTTATTCGGTCACATACGATACACTATCTTTGGCGCAAAACGAAATGTTTTACTTTTCACAATAATTTCGCTAATTATACGCTCTTACTGAAAAACAGGTGGTTAGTTATTATATTGAATTAAGGGGAATGCGACGGGTAGCTTTATTTTTTCTGGGATTCTTCGGAATGCTGTCTCACTACGGACAGGCCCAAGACCCACAATTTTCGCAGTTTTACGCCGCGCCGTTGTACCTCAATCCAGCCTTTGCAGGTTCCACGGAGCTAACTCGGGTAGGGCTTAATTTTCGTAGCCAGTGGCCTTCGCTAGAAGCCAATTTCAACACGGCCTCGGTGTACTTTGATCATTTCTTTGAAGATTATAACAGTGGCGTAGGAGCAATCATTACCGGAGATCGACAGGGGTTGCAGGGGTTGCAGTCTATCAGCATCGGGTTGCAGTATGCTTATCAACTACGCCTTACCGAAAAGCTTACTTTTCGGCCCGGAGTACAGGGGGCGTTCTACAATCGAGATATAAACTACAGCAATCTGCTGTTTGGCGATCAGCTTAACGAAAATGGAGTAACCTCACCAGTATCGGGTGAGAATCTCAACGGTGGCTTAAGCCGATCCTTTTTTGATCTTACTCTGGGCGGGGTGCTGTACACTGAGAATCTGTATTTTGGCTACTCCGCGGGGCACGTTACTACTCCCAACCAATCACTCACTGGCGATGTAAGCCCACTGCCAATGAAGCACTCTATTCACGGTGGTTACCGTATTTTGCTTCCTTCGGGTTTTGGTCGGATTGGGGAAGATGAAAAAGGGCGGGAGCGAAGTGTCACTCCTACGTTTCAGTACAAACGACAAGGCAACTTTGATCAGCTAGATGTAGGAGCGTACCTCACTTATGAACCACTGGTGGTGGGATTATGGTACCGGGGTATTCCGGTTCCGCAGTTAGAAAGCTTTCCCAATAGTGAATCGGTGATTTTGCTGGCCGGATTTATACTGGAGGATTTCAATATTGGGTACAGCTTTGACTATACTATTTCTGGTTTGGGAATTCAGAGTGGTGGAGCTCACGAAATCTCAATCGTGTATCATTTCTCGCTGCGCGACCCTCGCAAACCACCTCGCAGCATCATGAAAATCCCTTGTCCTAAATTCTAAATAGTGTTAAAGTGTTTTGGTGTCAAGGTGCTAGGTTTACGAGGATGAACTCAAAACGCCAAACACAAAACTACGCACAATAACACTTTACAACTCAGAACTATTCTCCGTAAATTTGAGGTTTGTTTGATACTATGGAAGCACAGCTCATCCTCTTTATTATTCTGACTATTATTACTGTCAATTTTATTATTGAACGAGTATTAGATTATCTCAATAAACAAAATAAGCATCACGACTTACCGGAAGAGCTTCAGGGTGTATACGACGAACGACAGTATCAAAAGTCATTAGAATATCAGCAGGCTAACGATCGGTTTAGTGCTATTACGGCTACCTTTGGCTTTGCTGTATCGGTAGTACTATTGCTAAGCGGTTTTTTTGGTTGGCTAGACATTCAATTGCGCGACTGGGTAACGCAGCCAATTGCTTTGTCACTGGTATATTTCGGGGTGCTATTCATAGCATCTGATCTACTAAACCTGCCATTTCAGCTTTATCATACATTTATGATTGAAGAGCGGTTTGGCTTCAATAAAATGACCCCCCGGTTATTTTTTATGGATAAACTAAAGGGCTATGTTATTACTGCTGTTTTGGGTGGACTTGTGGTGGGTGTATTTCTGTATTTAGTGATGGAGCTGGGGCAATCATTTTGGCTATACTTTTGGGGCGTGGCTACCGTCATTATGATACTATTGAATGTGTTTTATACCAGTGTTTTTGTGCCACTGTTCAATAAGCTCACTCCGTTAGAAGAAGGTTCACTTAGAGATGCTATCACTGCATACGCTCACAAGGTCAACTTTCCAATCACTAATGTATACGTAATTGACGGATCAAAACGGTCTAGCAAGTCAAATGCCTTTTTCTCGGGTATGGGTAGCAAGAAAAAAGTGGTGCTGTACGATACGCTAATTGAACAGCATAGCGAGGAGGAACTGGTTGCCATTATTGCCCACGAAGTAGGCCACTACAAGAAAAAGCATATTATTTCCGGGCTGTTTCTTTCCGTTGCCCAAATTGGGTTTACGTTATATATTCTATCGCTATTAATTTTTAACGAGGCTCTTTCCTTAGCATTAGGAGGACAACAGCTTTCCGTTCATCTAAATCTGATTGCTTTCGGTATCTTGTATTCACCTATTAGTACTATTACTGGGCTACTGATGAACGTAGTTAGTCGTAAGAATGAGTTTGAGGCTGATGCTTACGCCACTCAAACTTACGGGGGGAATCCACTCCAAAAAGCGCTGAAAAAGCTCTCGGCTCATAACATGAGCAACCTGTTACCTCATGCCTGGTACGTATTTTTTCATTATTCCCATCCCCCCCTGTTGGAGCGGCTTCGGGCTATTCGCCGAAGAGCGGTAATCTCTTAGCTAGGTGTTCATGTGTTATTGTACGGAGTTCTGAGTCTATTCTTATTCAACGCAAAACTCTGAACACCCGAACACTTCGAACTTTAACGCTCTAACACCCGAACACTTCATCGTGTATTATATCTTGAAAAATTACATACCTGCGTTTTTGTAAAAAAAGGCTTTTCCTACCCTACGCATTCTCCCTAGCTTTCGGGCAAGTAAGCGGATGGACATTATCCGTCAGTATACTCGTAAAATTTTGATACTATGATAGTAGGAATTGATCGTAAGCCATTAAACATGCTATATAACCTTATCCAACTTCAAAATTGGCCTCCGGCTCTTCGGTGCGGAATACTGGCATTGGTGTTGCTAGTTGGGTTACCCAATATATCTGTGGCGCAAGGTTCAGACGATGCATTGGTTGATCGAGCTAATAAATTCTTTCTTTTAGCAAAAAATTACGAGGCAGCTCTTCCCCTTTACCAGCAGGCAGTAGACAATGGAGTAGCCGAGCCTTTGGTACATTATCGCTTAGGTGTATGCTACGCGGAGTCTACTGATCTTCAGAGCCAATTAAAGGCACTCTCGTATCTAAATTACGCTCAGCAGCAGACAAGCTCAGATATTCCCCAAAAGCTGAATTATTATCTTGGTAGAACATATCACCGCGATATTCAGATTCAAGAGGCCATCAAAGCCTACGAAAGCTATAAAAAAGGGTTGAAAGCAGATGATAAGCAGGAGTTGGTCGATGTAAACCGACAGCTCGAGATGTGTACCAATGCGTTATTCCTAATTGGTGAGAAGAAAAGCATGGTTATCAATAACTTTGAAGCGATAAATAGCGAGTATACTGAATATAACCCGCTTATTACGGCGGATGAAGGAATGCTAGCCTATACCGCAGTACGTGAGAAGAAAGGAAAGATTACTGAGCAAATCTTTACTGCTAATAAAAAAGGGGGGCAATGGAGCACTCCCCAAGCGTTATCAATCAAGGCTAATGCTCCGCTGGGTACAGCGGGTATTTCCCCTGACGGACGAGAAATGTTAGTATTTATTGGGGGCGATAATAATTCGGGGAGTATTTACCGCATTGAGCATACAGCCAAAGGATGGTCTAACCCGGTGACTCTCGGTAAAACCATTAACTCTCGCTATCTAGAAACTACGGCCAGTATTACCCCTAATGGAAAAACGATTTATTTCGCTAGTAATCGTAAAGACGGTTACGGAGGTATGGATATTTACAAAGCCGAACGTCAATCTGATGGCAATTGGGGAAAGCCCGAAAATCTAGGTCCTACTGTAAATACTGAGTACAACGAAGATGCACCATTTATTCATCCCGATAGCCGAACGCTGTTCTTTACATCCGATGGGCACAATACCATGGGCGGTAACGATATATTCAAAACCTACTTTTTAGCTGGAGAATGGCAAGAGCCGGAGAATATGGGTTATCCGATCAATACTCCTACGGATGATAATTACTTTACGATGACTGCTAATGGTAAAATGGGTTACTTCTCTTCTGAGCGTAAAGGAGGAAAAGGTGGACAGGATATTTATTATTTCGAGATGCCTGATCACGAAGCTAATATTCCGCTTACACTAATAAAGGGGCGTATTTTGGCTGGAGAGACTGATCCGCAACCAATTCCTACAGTTATTAAAGTGGTAGATGTAGAAGCGAAGCAACAGCTTGATTATGTGTATAGTCCGAGTGCTGGTAGCGGTAATTACCTTATTATTCTACCTCCCGGCCGGAATTACGATCTTATTATTGAGTCAGAAGGGTATTTGCCTTACACTGTGAATGTAAACATTCCCAATCAGGCTAACTTTTACGAGTTATACCAAGAGATTATCCTCAAGCCAATCAAGCAGTTTGATGTAGTAGTGGGGCAGGAAATTTCAGTGAAGAACGCCTTCTATGATACTAAGAATAACAAAGAAAAATCGGTACGCGTAGCGAATGAAGCCATGCTAGTACAAAATGATAGTCTAGATTTATTTGATATGATGGAGTCTATCATTGCTTCTAACGACGGTGAAGCGTACGAATATCTTTTGGATTTAATGTACAAAACAAACCCCATTGAAAATGTAGATTTCAATGCGCTTGACGCAGAAAAGCTGGAGGCTGCCGGAGTTTCATATTTCTATGATGAAACAGGCGAAGATAATTTGGTAGCCAAAAAGGTAGGAGATGAGACAGTATATACGCTACCTACCTTCTTTGTTACCGAAGAGGCGATCAAGCAAAAAGAACGGAAGGTGACTAAATCCAACTACGATCTCTCACTACTGAAAGAAACCTACAAAGTTTATTTCTCCGTTGGGGAGAGTCAGATAGAAGAGGCATATAAGAAAACCTTAAATGAAGTGTTGAGTCCACTCAAAAAATACCAGGATTTAGGTATTGAAATTACTGGTTATGCTTCTCCCGACGGTGATGCCGCGGCGAACGAAAAGCTTTCTAATGAGCGAGCCATTGAAGTGCTCAACTTCTTTAACCAGCAAGGAGTAGTACGACGTCGTATTCTAGCTCGAGGCTACGGAGCAACTGAAGCAGCTAAAGTAAGCCCGGAAGAAAGTCGCCGGGTAGAAATTCGCTTGGTTGATTTGAATGAGTAGTCAATGTAGTGTTATAGTGCAAAGTGTTATGGTGACCGCCACACGGTGTTAGAATTTAAAAGTTTCAGGTTCAAAGTTTACTCTTATCAAAAAACTCTAACTGCAAAACCGAGCGAAGTCGCTCAGCACTTCGTACCATAACTCCATAGCACTCAAACACTACAAAACATTAACATCTTCGCCTTCGCCCAACGGAATTTTCATTAGACCTTCTAAGGCTCGTTGAGCAGGTAGGTCTTCAAATAGCATACGGTAAAGCATTCGGGTGATGGGGGTTGGAATCTGGTGGTAATCTGCCAGTTGCTTCACAATGCGGGTGGTATTTACTCCTT
>CAKZPJ010000136.1 GCA_937138955.1 uncultured Flammeovirgaceae bacterium
TATTGACCGAGAACACTTCTATTTTACCCGCAATCGTTGGTAAACCCGGAATAATTCCGATTAAAATTAATATAATAAATGCCCCACTGATTACTAGGGTAGTAATCACTCCGCGAGTGGTGGGCTGATGCTTGTGGAAGTAGTAAATTAAACCTAAAGCCGGAATAGTTACCAAGTTCAGCAGATGCACTCCGATAGAAAGACCCATGGTGTAAGCAATCAGAATGAGCCAGCGATTGGCAGCGGCTTCATCTTCGATGTTTTCCCACTTCAGAATGGCCCAGAAAACGAAGGCGGTAAAGAACTGAGAAAGACCGTATACTTCGGCCTCGGTAGCTGAGAACCAGACAGAATCAGAAAACAGACAAGCTAATGCTCCGATGATTCCCCCACCCAATATCCAAACTTTCTGGGCAGATGTTTCATCACCTAATTTTACTTTCAATACTTTGTGCCCTAGCAAGGTAATCGTCCAGAACAAAAACATAATGGCGAAAGCGGTGCTAATTACGCTTACCATGTTCACCCAGTAAGCGACCATTTGCTCATCGCCAAAGGACAGAAATGAGAACAAACGACCAATTAGCAAAAATAGCGGAGCACCGGGTGGGTGCGGAACTTCTAGTTTGTACGATACGGCAATGAACTCGCCACAATCCCAAAAACTAGCAGTTTCCTCTACGGTGAGCATATAAACTAGCAGGGATATCGCAAAAATTCCCCAGCCGATAAAGTCATTAAGCTTTTTGTATGTCAGCATGAACCTACAACTACGTTTATGAATAGAGGTGTAAAACTAATGGAAACGCGGTAGGATTAAAACGATTTCTGCAACTACCGTAGTAGTTAGTACGCTATGAGGCTCAGATAAATTTCGTTGACACTGAAATTTAACATTTTTTAGCAGTCACTGTAAAGCAGTCGTCGAGGAATGATCAGAGTGACTGGTCAGCGTTTCGATATCTTATTGAAAGAGATATTTTTCTGGCGGGTACTTTTGAATGTTCCTTCTTCGAAATTACGCTTTTTTTGATGTTTAGTGCTACGGCCTTGCACTCGCTCGCGCCACATACGCCACGAACTAGGTTTCATTTCCCGGCGCATCAGTTTGATAACTTCTTTTTCGGACAGGCCAAATTGGGCTTCAATGGCATCAAAAGTAGTTCGGTCTTCCCAAGCCATCTCTACAATTCGATCTACGTCGCGCTCACTTAGTTCTGGCATTTTTAGGTTTTAGAGATTGGGGGTTAGGTCTTAGAAAAACATCTATTAGTAAACTAGCGTTTTGGCTGAATGTTTACTGGCCGACAATACGCATATTCGACACTCGCCAATTGCGTTTCGCTACCCAACTCTTAAGACCCAATCCCCAAAACCCAGAGATTACATTTCCTCGCTAATGGTAGTCATTAGTTCATCGTTCATCTTTACGTAGGCCTGGTTGCCGTTTTCTTCGGCTAGCTCTTTCGATTTTTTGGCAGCAGCCATGGCACTTTCATATTTTCCATTTTTCTCGTGGATTTTTGCTTGTAGGTGCATTACCCAATAACGGGAATCATTAAGTTCAACAGCTTTGTCAACCCATGCTTGCGCCTGCTCCATATCTTTATCGTTAGTGTAGTAGTAATTTGCCGCCGCGTAGTACATATTAGGATCGTCACCCGGATTAGCCATTTTATCTTCAATCTGCGCCATCACATTTTTGTCTACGTTCGGATCTTCTATGTCTAGCGTGATCATAGTATTTTCCCAAACCAGATGAAGCTTTGCCCCGGTATCAGTCAGGTCTGAGAACATAAACGTTAATGTCTCAAAAGGCATATCAGTCTTCTTCGCAGGAACTTTTACACGGAACATATCCTGACTTTCGTCGTAATTCCCTGTACCCGATTGCTTCGTATTTTTGTTTACAATCATGGTCCACTCGTCCTCACCTGGAATGCTAAATAGCGCGTATTCGCCTTCAGGTAAAGAGTTACCTTCAATCATTACTTCGTCGCTCACCATAAGTTTGGTAGCCATGTTAGCTCCAGTGCGCCACAGTTTATCGTAAGCCTCTAGACCACCGAAAATTTTACGCCCCTTCATCCCAGGTCGTGAATACTCAATGCTTACTTCAGCTAGCCCAACCGTTTGGGAGACTTCGCTCAACGGACTCGGCTGCGGAGTAGTAATTTGCGCTTCTACCTGCCAAACAATTAGCAGGGCAATTACCATAAGATAAATACTTCGTTTCATAGTTAGTGCAATTTTTAGTTAAGAGCACAAAGTTAGTCACTAGGTGTTTGAAAACAAGTACCGCGTTAGGGAGTGTTATAGTTCGTAGTGCTTAGTGTTCGGGTGTTCGGGTGCTCGAGTATGAAATTCTGAGTGCCCCTTGCCCGGCTCACTATTATTGAACTTTGGACTTAAAAACGTACGCTGAAGCACCATAGCACTGAGAGCCATAACACCCTAACAACAAGCACTCAGAATCCTGAATTTATGAAAATATTAGATAGTAGTTTTTACCAACGAGCCAATATTTTGCAAATCAGTCAGGAACTGCTGGGCAAATATCTTTTTACTGAGATTGATGGCGAGATTACGGGCGGAAAGGTAGTTGAAACTGAAGCTTACGCTCACCAAGGAGATCGGGCGACTGAAATGCATCTGAATCGGCGCAATACGCGCACTGATGTCATGTACCAAGCCGGTGGGGTAGCCTACGTGTATACAGTATACCGCATTCACCGAATGTTCAATATCATCACCAACCAAGAAGACAAACCTGATGCAGTATTAATCAGAGCAATTAAACCTACCAAGGGCACTGAGCTTATGAAACAACGGCGAGGCATTGATGATGAGAAGCGACTAACCGCTGGGCCAGGAATGCTCACCCAAGCGTTAGGAATTAGTACCGATCACTACGGAATTTTACTCACTACCGGAGAAACAATCTGGTTGGAAGATCATGGTGAAGAAGTAGAAAAGGGCAATATTATTGCTAGTCCTCGGGTAGGCATTGACTACGCCGGAGAAGATGCTCAACTTCCGTGGCGTTTCCGAATAAAAAACAACTCGTGGGTGAGTAAAGTTAGGTAAATACTACTGTACCTATCGGACGGAAAAATATCAATATCGGAATCTAAAACATTGATATTGATAATACACCATCATTTTTTGTACAAATACGTTATTTTTTTATAAATTTGCAAGAACATCTACTACTGTCCGTTACGAAACCATCTATGATCGAATATATTTATGATATATACCACAGTATATCATCTACTGAGGAAGGACGGCTTATCCGAAACTTATTACTGACTGCCATTTTTGCCGAGACTGTCGCTTTTTCCTACACTCGCTTCAGTAACACTATTTCTAACAAGAGTAGCTTCGCTAAAAACTTTTTTTTAATATCGGTAACCACCATGCTGGTGATTACTTTCATTAAAGGCTCGTTGGCACTTTCATTAGGATTAGTAGGAGCTTTGTCAATTATCCGCTTTCGAACCGCAATCAAAGAACCCGAAGAACTCGCGTATCTGTTTTTGACGGTCGGTATTGGCCTGGGATTTGGCGCGGGATACGTACTGCTTACTATTATGGCCGTACTGTTAATTCTTCTTATAATTTTTATCAAATATCAGGTAACTAAGCAAGAAGATAATCAGAACCTATTTATCAATTTTGCTACGCTCAAGCAAGAGAGATTTAATACTGAAGAGCTGATTAGTTTGCTTGGAGAGCACACTTCTACCCTAAAGCTGAAACGATTTGAAGAATCGAGTGAGCAGTTTGAGGCTACCTTCAACGCGGTGTTTCCCAATATTGAGAGTCTGAGTAACTGTAAAGATACAATACTAGCCAAGTACCCAAATTGCAACGTAAACTACATTGAAGTAGAGAATTACTAACCTGACCCAAAACTATTATCTACTGCCTACCTAAATATTTGTCTACTATGAAAATCGTCTGCTATGGATCAATTATCTACCTTTTACCGCTACGAGCGGAAATTTGTCGTTCCCAATAACTCTTATCCGCTATCACTTTTTTTAAAAACCCTGCAAGTACCCTTTCGCGAAGCATATCCCAGTCGGATTATTAACAATGTCTACTTTGACACCTTGGATTTTCAATCTTTTGCTGAAAATGTTTACGGCAAAGCCGACCGAGTGAAGGTACGAATGCGGTGGTACGACGAGTCGGTAAACAATAAAGAGTACCAACCTCAATTAGAGTTCAAAATAAAGCGGGCTTTACTCGGTACAAAAAAGACTTATGCGCTTAACGCAGTTGAGGATCGGAAAGAGCTAGTAGACAAGCAAGCAATCTATCAGAACTTAGCTACTTCAGGATTGCCCCCGAATGTGCTAGATGATTTGAAAGTTCGGCAACCGGTGCTAATTAACCGATATAAGCGTAAGTACTTTGAATCGCTCAATAATCGTATCCGTATCACACTAGACACTGATATTTCATTCCGAAGATTTAGCGCTATTAATAACGCTAAAGGTCATTCGTACAATACTTCCAATATTTTAGAGCTGAAGTATGACATGGCTCAAGAGGAACTCGGGCGAAAGATTGGGAATATGCTACCCTTTCGATTATCTAAATTCTCTAAGTACCAAATGGGGATGGAACGAACATTCTTCTACTATGCTCATTAAGAAAAAGCGTTCAAGAAAAACCTACCTCTTTGGTGTAATTATCGGATTATCAGCACTATTAGCTGGATACGGCTTATTACTGAGACAAAAGCCGAATTTTGAAGCAGCTTTTGCAGTTTCTCCCCAAGACTCAGTAACGTTGACACTTGAGTCTTCGCAATCTATGCAACCCAACTATACTCTATTCGGAGCATCAGGGATAATAAATCGTACCCTAGTTAAAGGAGCCACTCCCAGTCGATTTTATTCTGAGCCGCTTAGAGAATTACCCAATTATCCAGCTCCGGTAATAACACCTACTCACCCTAAGGCACTGATTGTAGCCTTAACCTACCCGTGGGCCTCCCAAGTGAGTGCTTCTCAAGCTCAATACATTACTTTGTTGCTCGATAGCACAACACTTCCAGTTGTATCGTTAAATGCGCCCCACCACTATTTCTTCGGTGATAAGGGTCTGTACTCTATTGAGGGGAAAGTCAAAACGGCTACCACTTATCCTCTTCACTTCCAGATGCTGGATACCGATGGTAAGACAATAGTTTCGGAACGAATGCAGGCCACCGTAGCGGGGAATAGCACTAGGAAGCTACCTATGAAATCACTTAGGTTTGATCTGGAACAACCGTTACCGGGAACGCGCTTTTTTGGCGATAGTGCGAAACAGATGTTATCTTCAGTACAGCTCAGAAATGCAGGAAACGATTTTTTACTAGCCTTTATGCGCGATGCAGTGGTAAGTGCCCTAAGCCAACCAACCAATTGCATCAATCTAGGTTTTCAGCCGGTGGTAGTGTTTCTCAACGGTGAATTCTGGGGATTACAGTACTTGCGAGAGCGAGTAAGTAAAGAGAACCTTCAAATGAAATACTCCGACTTGGATGCTAGTCAGATTATTTTAGGTGAATTGCACAAGGGAAAAGCTCTAGTTATGAGTAACGGGTTTGACTATGAAATTGGACGACTGATGGAATTTGTCCGGCAAACTGATCTTACGCAAGATGCCAACTACGACAGCCTGAGCCAGTTGGTTAATATTCCTAATTTTATAGATTATGTAGCGGTAGAAACTTTTGTAAGTAACAGTGATTGGCCTCATAATAATGTAAAATGCGTTTTTCTGGATGGGCAACTACATTTTTTGCTATACGACACTGACTTTGCTTTTGCTTATCCAAAACATTACCAAGAACAAGTAGGGAATTACTTTAATTGGTCAAGCTCCATTCATAATGTGAACGCTCTTACCCATAACTACTTCGATTCGCTAGATACTCAGCTTCCCAGTGAAGTGGGGCAACTGTACCAAGTCCTCATACAGATTCCCGTTTTTCGTCAGCAATTTATTAATCGCTATCGCGATCTTCTGGATTCTTCCCTTTCTCAGGCGAGAGTAAGGCAAGTAGTTCATGCATTACGCAATCAGTTATCACCTCTAATGCCGCAGCATATTGCCCGTTGGGGCTACCCGATCTCAGTGGAAGACTGGCAGCAGAACACCGAGCAAATTATTAACTTTTCTACTCGGCGACGACATATAGTTCTTAATCAATTAGAGGAGTTAGAAGATCGGAGCCATTCAACTGGTATTACCCTTTCTAATCACTAGTTTTCTACACCAACGCTATCTTGTTTCGTCAAACTATTCATTAGCAAAATTCGTATCATTACCTACTAAACTACCCTATCATGATGAATCGAATTCTTTGCCCGGTTGACTTCTCCGAAAGCTCACTAAATGCAGTAGAGTTTGCTGCCAAGTTGGGAGCTACTCATAAGGCTTCGCTTACTCTGATTCACGTATTTACCGAAGATGAATTTGAGGCGGCTCTCTCTAGTCAGAAACTTCCTGAACACTACCGGAAATCAGATATTGATAATATGGTTGGTCATGCTGAAGATATGCTTCAGCAACTTACTGAGGAGGTTTTCCGGATGCAAAAAAGGCACGGACTTTCTAAATGCAACTACCATTTTACGTCTGGCCCACTTAATCAACAAATTGTAGACTACGCTAAAGAGCATCAATACTCCATGATTGTGATGGGTACTTCGGGCGTGAAAGATATTTTTGAGGAGTATATTGGGAGCAATACTGTAAAAACAATTACCCGGGCTTCCTGTCCAGTGCTCTGCGTACCTACTACCGCTAGGTATCGCATCCCAAAGAAGATCATGTACGCAACTGATTATCAGGAAGAAGATATGGAGGCATTAACTCGCTTAGCCCTATTGGCCGAACCCTTTAAGGCTGAGTTACACGTAGTCCACCTATGCCAGAATAAAAACCTGCACGAGCAGGCCGCCTATCAGGATTTTCAAAAAAAGATAGAAGAAGTGATCCCCGATGCTTCCCTACAGTTTGAAGAAGTAGTCAGTAAGGATGATATCGCACAGGGAATAGATCGCTACGCTATCCGGCAAAAAATGGATATGGTTGCTTTACTATATCACCGGCGAAATCTTTTTGAGCGCTTATTTGAGGGTAGTACCGTTAAGGATATTTCTTATTTTGCTACTTACCCCGTATTAGTATACCGAGAGTCGAGTCTACTTAATTGATGACCGCGTTCATTGCTACTGTTTGATAATTAGAAAATCTTCCATCACCAGCACATCCATCTCGGTTTGTTGAAAGCAGCGTAGCGCATCCTCAGGAGCGCAAACAATTGGTTCGTTCCGCACATTAAAGCTGGTATTGACTAGCAGACCGTATCCCGTTTGTTTCTTGAAAGCTCGCAGCAGTTGAGCAAAGCGAGGATTTGTCTGATCGCTTACCGTTTGAATACGAGCCGAATAGTCTACGTGCGTGACTGCCGGAATATCGGAATGAGCCTGCGCCAATTGATTTCGCCAATCACTACCTTCTTGGGGCTTTTCAACTAGGCAGTGGCGACTTTCTAGTACTGGTCGTACCAGCAGCATGTAGGGTGAAGGAGTATCCAGATCAAAATAGTCGGCTGCATCTTCCTTTAACACACTAGGAGCGAACGGGCGAAAACTTTCCCGAAACTTTATTTTTTGGTTGAGCCGTTGCTGCATCTCGGGGTGACGAGCATCACCCAGAATGCTGCGGTTACCCAAAGCGCGAGGACCAAATTCCATACGCCCCTGGAACCAGCCGATCACATTTCCATCCGCCAATAGTTGAGCGGTTACCTCCGTTAGTTTAGCAAAATCTTTGTAATACGTAAAATCAATACCTTGATGATAGAGCAAATTTTTAATGCTGCGATTAGTGAATGAAGAACCCAAATAGGCTCCTTGCATACTATCCAAAGCATCAACCGTTCGTTGGGCTTGTTGTCCGATATACCAACCGGACAATGCGGATCCCAGTGCTCCTCCGGCATCACCAGCAGCAGGCTGTACCCAAATGTTGTCAAATACTTTACTAGTCAACAGCTTTCCGTTAGCCACACTATTAAGGGCTACTCCTCCGGCCATTACTAGGTTTTTACTTTGGGTGAGAGAACGAGCGGTAGTAGCTAACCGCAACACAACCTCTTCAGTGATTTGCTGAATAGCTAGTGCTAAATTAGTGTGTTCGGGGCGAATCTCAGATTCAGGCAGACGGCGGGGAATACCCAACAGACGTTCCCATCTGCGATCATCAGCCATACGTAATCCGCCCAAGAATTTAAAGTAGCTTATGTTTAGCTGGATAGAACCATCTTCTCGTAGGCTGATTAATTCGTCTAGAATCTTTTCTTGAAATTTTTGGGTCTGTTCCTCCCTAGCATCTCCGTAGGGAGCTAGTCCCATGAGTTTATATTCCCCGCCATTTACCTTAAACCCTAAGTAGTAGGTAAATGCTGAGTAGAGTAACCCTACCGAGTGCGGAAAGTGGAGTTCCCGCAGCATCCGAATCTGGTTGCCTTGTCCGTGGCCAATGGTGGTGGTAGCCCACTCTCCTACTCCATCAATCGTTAAGATAGCAGCTTCTTCGAACGGAGAAGGATAAAAAGCACTAGCTGCGTGCGACAGATGATGTTCGGTGAACTGAATAGGAGCCGTAAATTTGCCCAATACTGTTAACTCACGCCGGATGAGTCGGCGGAGAAATAATTTGTCTTTTACCCAGAGGGGGATAGCCGTAAGGAAGCTTTTGAGACCGTGAGGAGCAATCGCATGGTAAGTTTCTAATAATCGCTCAAATTTCAGTAGTGGTTTATCGTAAAATACAATGCTATCAACTTCAGTAATTTTGATTCCCGCTTCGGCTAATACGTAACGTACTGCATTGATGGGGAACGAAGCATCGTGCTTAATGCGGGTAAACCGCTCCTCCTGAGCCGCGGCAATAATACGCCCATCAATTACCAAAGCAGCGGCACTATCGTGGTAAAAAGCAGAAATTCCGAGAATGGTGTATCGCACGTGCTACTGAGAAAAGTGAAGAGAATACATTGATAGAATTTATGCCTAAAACGAATTCTTTAAGTCAGAGGCAGTGAACATGTGATCTCTTTCTTTGAACAT
>CAKZPJ010000137.1 GCA_937138955.1 uncultured Flammeovirgaceae bacterium
TTCCAAACCGGAAGTAATGCGACTCACAATGTCAGCGTATCGGGTGGTACCGCGGCTACCAACTATTTTTTCTCCATTGGCCGATTAGACCAAACTGGTATTTTACCGAATAGTTCTTTCGATCGTACCACCTTCCGAGCTACTACCTCCACTGAGGTATTCAATAACTTTAACGTCACATTCTCAGCCAACTACATTAACTCTGGCGGAAAGCGCGTACAGAATGGTTCTAACACTTCTGGGGTAATGTTGGGGCTGCTACGTACTACGCCTAGTTTCAATAATGGTGCTGGATTTCTATTGGAAGATGGTACTCAACGGGCGTACCGAGGCGGTAGTATTTACGATAATCCGTACTTTACTGTTAATAAGAACTTTACCACAGACGATGTAAATCGAGTTATCGGATACAGTCAATTATCGTATGATCCACTTCCCTGGCTGAATTTCACCTATCGTATAGGAGTTGATACTTACAGCGATGAACGTTTATTCCGCAACGATGTCAATTCATCAAGTGTGCAAGTTGGACAAGCTATTAATCAAACCATTAATAGTAAAGACATCAACTCAGATTTCCTTATGACAATCAATAAGGATCTTAACGAAACCATCGATCTAAGCTTTACAGTTGGACACAATTTCTTTAGCAAAGACGTTGCTATTAATCGTATTGACGGTCAGGGACTTGCCTCACCGGGATTCTTCAATATTGCCAGTGCTACTGCCGTAAACGCTGCTGAGGGAGTAACCCGGAGAAAACTCTACGGATTATTCGGTACGTTAACCCTTAATGTAGCTCAACAGTTGTTCGTCAATCTTAGCGGACGTAATGACTGGTCTTCTACCCTGCCGGAAGCTAATAACTCTTTCTTCTACCCAGCGGCCAGTGTTGGTTGGGATTTCACCAATACATTTGGCATTGAAAGTAGCTTATTCTCTTACGGTAAGCTTCGCGCTTCCTGGGGACAAGTAGGTAATGACGCACCCTTCGCGGTCACTAACAACGGCTTCTCTCAGTCGCGAGTGCGCGATGGGTGGACTACTCCTCAGGGGGTAATTTTTCCAGCTTTAGGGCTTAATGCTTTTAATCCAAACTTTTTATTAGGGAATGATCAACTAAAAGCTGAGACTACGACGACTTTTGAAATAGGGGCTGATTTACAGTTTTTAGACGGACGTATTGGATTGGACGTTACGTATTTTGACGCTACTACTACCGATGCCATTCTAAATATTGATATCCCCAGTGCTAGTGGTTGGCAACAACGCGCAGTGAACTCGGCTGAACTACGAAACTCCGGTATAGAAGCGGCCCTAACGGCTAGTGTTTTCAACAATGGTAGTTTTAGTTATGATGCTACCTTGAACTTTACTCGTATTCGAAATACAGTAGAAAAGTTAGCTGAAGGTATTCCGTTTATTACGATAGACCCATTTGAAACCCAGCGAATCGCGGAAGGAGAGCCTTACGGTATCTTTTATGGTACTCGTTTTCTTCGCGACGATCAAGGAAGAGTGGTTATCAACCCTGCTGACGGAATCCCCTTCGAGGACCCAAATGAGGGAATCGTGGGTGATCCCAATCCTGATTTCTTGCTAGGCTTCCGCAATACGCTTACTTACAAAAGTTTCCGACTTTCGTTCTTGCTAGATATTCGCCGAGGCGGTGATGTATACAATGGAACAAAAGGAGTACTCAATAACTTTGGAGTAGGTGCTGAAACATTAGATAGAAATGATCGGGTAGTTTTTGATGGTGTGTTAGGTCAAATACAAGACGACGGTTCTGTAGTAGCCACACAAGAAGCTAACAATATTGAGGTTGTGAAAGGCGGTACCGAAGGAAGTACAAACTTCTACCAGAACTACGGATTCGTTAATCTGACTGAGCTTACCATTGAGGACGGCTCTTGGTTCCGCATGCGAGACTTGAGCCTAAGTTATGAGTTACCCAACAGTTGGCTAGAAAGCAGCCCATTTAGTAAAATAAACGTAGGCTTTGTTGCCCGAAACGTTTTCCTAATTACTGATTACACTGGTATTGATCCTGAAACTAACCTAACCGGAGCGTCTAGCAATGTACAAGGCTACGACTACTTTAACAATCCAAATACCAGAAGTTACGGGGTAAACGTAGGTATCACTTTTTAGTAGATCTATTTTCATTTGACCTAGAGTTTCGTTTTTATAAATATATCTGACATGAAAAATACAATTATAAAAATCAGCTTACTGGTGCTTTCGCTCACCGTATCGGTAAGTTCTTGTGAATTTGGTGATACGAACGTAAATCCAGCTTTACCTACCGATGTTTCTATGACTGCTCTGCTCCCTTCTGGGCAGGCAGCTATTTCCTGGGCAATCGGTGGTGAAATTGTTCGCTTTAGCGGCTTACTTACTCGGCAATTCGAGGGAATTAACGCTCAACAACTTGACAATTGGCGGTACTTAATTCGTGAAGCAGATACAAACGGTCTGTGGCAACGGATGTATTTTAACTCACTAAATACTATTAATA
>CAKZPJ010000138.1 GCA_937138955.1 uncultured Flammeovirgaceae bacterium
CCCAATGATGTGAAAGTGGCTCACAAGACCGGTTGGATTACTGGCTTGCACCATGATTCTGGTATTGTTTATCTACCGGACGGGCGCAGTTACGTATTGATACTACTTTCCAAAAATTTGACTGATGAGGATGCTGGAGTTCAGGCACTGGCCGATATTTCTAAAGTGATCTACGATTATGTAGCCAAGTAACAGATACTACTGTACCCTATGTGCCTATGTGGTATTCTTGCTCAAGCCCCCCGTCAATAACAATCTTCCTTTTTACCAAAGAATTTCACAAAACTATTGGCAGTTCATTGAAAAGTTAGCAATTTTAAGCGGTGACTCATTCAATATCAGCCTTCCCTAACCTTATTCATCAATTTGCCCTTCTAGCTGTACTGCTATCGGTCACATTCGCCTGTAAAACTAAGCCACCGACTACCCAGAATGAACAAAGCGTTCCAGCGTTCAGCGACCGCGAAGCTTACTTAACTGCTCGCCAGCAATACGTACAACAAGATTCAGCCCAGGCGTTTGACGCTGATATTGTGCTCAACAGTCGGGAAAAACTGGCCGACCAAAAGCTGAAGACGATGCAGCGAGAGATGCTGGATCACTATAAAGCAACGAATTTCTTTCCTCCGGCCCGCTACTTTTATCAATCCCAAGAACACATTGAGCAAACTGATTTATACCACCTGCTGCGTAAAATGCCTAAGGGTGGTTTGTTACACTTGCATCCATCCGCTAGTGGTGATCTGCACTGGGTAGTGAATCGGGCATTAACTGAACCGGATTGCTACGTTTTTTGGGACGAAAACTCCAATAAGCATATCAAAGGAGAACTAAAATTCTTCCGAGAAGATAACGTTGAAGCTGGCTTTGAAAGGGTGAGCACACTAAATCGGCAAGTACCTAGTTTCACCGATTCGCTGTACGATTTGCTGACGTTTGATCAGAGCATGAGTGAGGATTCGGTAGATATTTGGGGAGCATTCGAGGGTCATTTCACCCAGCTAGGCGGGTTTTTCTACTACCAGCCGATCTTTCGCGATTATCTCACGGCTGTGCTCGATACGCTGATTGCCGACGGAGTGCAGCACGTAGAATTCCGCGCCGGAATTTCCTCCCACCGATTGTACGATTTAGATCACCCGATTGGTTACTACACCGCTGATACAATGGTGCAATACCATCAAGATGCTTTACGGCGAGCGCAGCAAACTGATTCGGATTTCACCCTCAAATTGATTAAAACCAACCTGCGCTTTTGGCCGCTGGATACTATTCAGCAAGATGTGGTTCAAGCGTTTCAACTACGGCAGCGTTACCCCACTTTTATTAAAGCCTACGATTTGGTGGCCGAAGAAGACGCGGGAAATTCTACATTACACTTCCTCGATGCTTGGCTCATGTTTGACTCACTCAGTGAAAAGTACGGCGTAAATCTACCCCTTTGTTTGCACGACGGGGAAAGCGACTGGGACTTAGACAATCTGTACGATGCTGTTACGCTGCGTAGCGTTCGAGTGGGGCACGGATTTAATCTGTACCGCTATCCGGCCGTGCAGCAAGCCATGAAAGAGCAGAATATCTCTATGGAAATCAATCCTCTGAGCAATCAGATTTTAGGTTACGTACGCGACTTACGAGTGCATCCGGCAGTGGGTTATTTGGCTCAAGGCATCCAATGTAGCATCAGTTCTGACGACCCCGGAGTGTTTGGTTACAACGGCGTGACGTACGACTTCTGGACCATCTTTTTAGCCTGGGAGCTGGATTTACGATCACTAAAAAAATTAGCCATGAACTCTATCACCCACAGTTTGCTCAGCGATGAAGAAAAAGAAATAGCCTTTCAAACCTGGGAAAGTCGTTGGAGTGATTTCATTGATGAATGTTTAAAACAATAGTGCGAATGTTAGTAGCAATTTGAAATGACCCAAACAGCAAAATGGATTACCAAAATATTGCCGAAAGAATAATTGGACTTCAAAATGCGGACTTGAAACTTCGGAACAAGCTTATTCAAAACGGACAACTTGGAAAAGGGTATAACGAAGAAATGGAGAAATTGCACCAAAGAAATGCGGAGATATTAGAGGAGATAATAAACGCTATTGGTTATCCAACCACTGATAAGGTGGGTAAAGAAGCCAGTGAAGCAGCTTGGTTGATCATACAACATTCAATCGGACAGCCCGATTTTATGAGAAAGTGTGCAAAACTATTGGAAAATACCGTTAGCAAGAATAAAACAAGCCCAAGAAGCTTTGCTTACCTAACTGACCGAATAGCCACCTTTCAAGGAAAACGGCAACTTTATGGAACTTCATTTGATTGGGATAAAAGCGGAGAATTAAGTCCAACACCCTTCGACGACTTAGCTAAAGAAAATCTATCGGTCTTAATACACTTGAAGAACAGACCATAATTATGAGAAGGCAAGCAGAAAATGAGAGTCAATCACCACCGGCTGATTTTGAAAAAAGGAGACAAGAAATTGAGAACTGGAAAAAAGCAGTTGGTTGGATAAAATAAAAACCTGGACTGATAATGGTTACGCTTGATGCGGGCGAATGAGCTAAAATGATAAAGTGCGTTGAAATCCCGCACTGCGTATAACCAATATCCAGATTCATAAACACACGAACACTTTAACACTTCGCACTATAACACTACACTATATGCGTCTACTAGCCTTCTTTTTATCACTAATTTTCATCTCCTGCCAGCCAGAGAGCACTGCACCAACTGAAGATCCTTCGGAGGAACCAACCCCAATTAAAGTAGTGGTAGTTACGATGTTTGAGCGAGGTGAAGCCCAAGGTGACCAACCCGGTGAGCTACAGTACTGGGTGGAGCGTTTTCCTTTCCCTACTGCTATTGACTTTCCGCAGGGTAATCAGGATTTGTACTACAACGCTGAACAGGGGGTTTTAACGATCACTACCGGAGTAGGTAGTATCAACTCAGCCGCTTCCATTATGGCATTGGGTATGGACGATCGTTTTGATCTAACGAAAGCGTACTGGCTAGTAGCTGGAATCGCCGGGGCCGACCCCGAGGATATGCCGCTAGGTTCAGCTGCTTGGGCCGAGTGGCTCGTAGATGGTGATCTGATGCACGAAATTGATGGTCGGGAGATTCCTGCCGATTGGGAAACCGGAATTTTCCCCTTACGTGAGACCGAGCCTTTTCCCGAAGAAGTTCCTAGCCCAGAGGGCGGAGCGGTATTTCAGCTTAATCCTGGCTTAACCGAGTGGGCTTACCAGCTTACTAAAGACATCACGTTAGAAGATACCGAAGATTTACAGCAGCTCCGTACCCGTTACGCGAACTACCCGGCAGCTCAACAAGCCCCAATGGTGATGAAGGGTGACCATTTAGCCGCCATGACCTTCTGGCATGGTAAAGTGATGGATGCCTGGGCTGACCGTTGGGTAAGCTACTGGACCCAAGGCGAGGGGGAATTTGTGACCTCGGCAATGGAAGACACTGGAACGGCTCAATCACTTCAGTTATTAGACAATGCTGGAAGGGTAAACGCTAACCGACTGCTAGTGCTGCGAACGGCTAGTAATTTTACTATGCCGCCCGACGGAATGACCGCGGCAGAAAGTATGCAAAACGAAAATTCTGGTTACTCTGGATTTATCCCATCGCTAGAGTCAGCGTATCAAGTAGGTAGTACGGTAGTTCAAAATTTAGTGGCAAACTGGGAGCAATATCAAGAAAAATTACCAACCTCAGAAGATTTAGGTAAACCCTCTCAGTAGAGCTTATAATATCTGATAATATTGCTGATCCTTTTTCGTTCAAAATATCATTTTACTATTTTATTGATAGTATTCTTGTATTGTTCGTAAGTTAACTGCTTATCCAATTTTCCTTTTCGGTATTCTTTCCTTAAAGATTATAATTTTCGTAATATTGCGGTTTACACCTAATCTAATTCTGATGAGAAAAATTCTACTTCCTTTAGTATGTGCTTTAGGACTCGGCTTACAGTTTGCCTGGGCTCAAGGAACTACCACCGCTAGCATGAACGGTGAGGTAACCGATGGAAATGGGTCGGTAATTCCCGGTGCCAGCGTGCAGGTAATACACACTCCTACAGGTTCGGAATACATTAATGCTACCAATGAAAGTGGCTTCTTTCGCATTGCCAATATGCGGGTAGGCGGTCCGTACACACTCACTGTTTCTTTTGTCGGTTACGAAAATCTGGTGCAAGAAGGTATTTACCTGGATTTAGGACAAACCTTTAGCGTAGATGCTATTCTGAGCGAATCGGTTACCCAGTTACAAGATGTAGTAGTTTCTGCCGGAGGGCTTATTGATGGTAACCAAACCGGAGCCGAAACCAGTGTGAGTCGCGAGCAGATTATGACTTTACCGACTGTAAACCGCGACCTTAATGATTTTACTCGTCTTACTCCGCAAGCGAACCTGACCCCCGGTGGCGGCCTCTCTATTGCCGGAGTGAATAACCGCTTCAATACTATTTATATTGACGGAGCGGTAAACAACGATGTGTTTGGGTTAGCAAATTCCGGAACAAATGGTGGACAAGCCGGTATCTCACCCATCAGTTTGGATGCCCTGGAGCAGATTCAGGTAGTAGTTGCGCCTTACGATGTAACCTTGGGCGGATTTGCTGGAGGGGGAATTAATGCCGTAACCCGTAGTGGAAAAAACTTCTTTGAGGGTTCGGCCTATTACTACTTTCGTAATGAAAATTTAGCGGGCAAAACCCCCGGTGATCTTCCCGATGACCAGCGTACCCGTCTAGCTCCGTTCAACGTAGAGACTTACGGTTTTCGGCTGGGCGGGCCAATTATTAAAGACAAATTATTTTTCTTTACCAACGTAGAGTTGTTACGCGAAGAAGAACCCTTTCCCTTCATTCCTCAGGAGTATGAAGGTGCCGCTACTGCTGCCGACATCAATCAGTTGGTTAACTACTTAGGTAGTGAGTATGGCTATGACCCAGGTGGGTATTTAAATAATATTCAAACCCGAAACAGCGATAAAGTAATTGCCAAACTGGACTGGAACATTAGTCAAAATCATAAACTGAGTGCCCGACATAGCTACGTATTTGGAAATACCGATCGGCTTAATCGGCCTACCAGTCGTGACATTTTTTTCTTCAATACCGGAAATGCTTTTCCTACCACGACTAACTCTACCGCTATTGAGCTAAAGAGTAATTTTGGGAACAGCTACTCCAACAACTTGATCCTCGGTTACACTCGAGTGCGGGATGACCGAGAGCTACTGGGCGCCCCTTTTCCGAAGGCAGAAATTATTGATGGCCCCGCTGTGATTCACGTAGGTACAGATAACTTCTCTTACTCTAACGTAGTATTCCAAGATGTCTTTACTCTAACTAATAACTTCAACTGGTACAAAGGTCGGCATACGCTTACTTTGGGAACGCATAATGAGTTCTTCCAGATAGAGAACTTATTTACGGTTTTTTCTACTCCTCGTTACTTCTATAACTCACTAGAGAGTTTTACCAATGGCGACCCTGGTTTTGCCCTATTTGGTCACGAACAGTTAGCTCCTGGTCAATCAGAAATTCGGTTAGGAGATGATGCCAGCAACTTAGGGCCAACTTTCGATGCCCTGCAAATGGCTTTCTATGTGCAGGATGAAATTCAGTTCAATAGTGATTTTAAGCTAAAATATTTTCACGATGATTTGTTGGTTCAAAATG
>CAKZPJ010000139.1 GCA_937138955.1 uncultured Flammeovirgaceae bacterium
CTCAGCATTAGTAAAGCTCCATAACCAATGCTTCGGCTCACCTACATACCAACCGCGATTTCTACGGACTATGCAATCGTAGTCATATAGTTTTTTTCATATCAAAGCATCTTTATCAAGCTCTTGCAACACTTGTGGGAATATGGTCGTCTGGTTTTCTACCCCCCTTTTTTATCTTTGTTATGCACTAATCACATACCCTTATCAGACTACCTAGGAGTATAATCTAAGCGGTTACCTCGTTCGGCTAGAATCTGATGATGAAAATCTTATTCCCCACATTGCTCAGAGTCACGATCGACTAGAGATTCGGTACCAATAAGGTTGATAAATACTCGAGTAAAGTTTATATGGCGGTTCATGCTAACCCTCGTCTATAAACTGCTTGATCAAGAGGATTGCTTACTCCCCTCCAATACATTCGGCTATTTCAAACCGTTTTCTACTTCTTTCATAGCATTTTGACAGTTCTTACTGATATAATCATACAATTTTTCGGCAAAATCGGGTTGAATGTCATCAGGCTTTAAAGCCTCAATATCCTCAATGGTATTCGTCAGGTTTTTCATACCTAGAAAAGAGGTGCTGCTCTTTAGAGTATGAGTTACTTCCTTAAACTGCTTCCAATTTTGTTCTTGCATAGCCACCTCAATCTGACGTAGGTACTCCGGCACATCCTCTAAGAACACATGGAGCATTTCCTTGACAAAGCCCTCGTCACCGCTAGCAAAACTTCGTAAATTTCCGTATTCTATTTGGTCAAATGGCAACTCACTACTTTCTTCGGAAGCTGCTACCGCACTTAGCGAAGAAACCTCGACACATGCAAGCGAAGATTCTGCTTTTTCCAGAGTTTCTTTTTCTAAAACTTTTAATAATGTAGTATAGAGTAGTTGCGGTTTAAATGGCTTCGAAATATAGTCACACATACCTAATTGTAAGTACCGCTCTTCTTCTTCTTTTAGTGCATGAGCCGTCATAGCAATAATTGGAGTAACCGATTGAGGCGAAGGCAGGGCTTTGATTGCCTGAGTTGCTTCCATACCGTCCATGATGGGCATTTGAATATCCATAAGTACTATATCGTAGGTCTGTTCTTTTACCATACGCAATGCTTCGGCACCATTAGGAGCAATATCTACGATACATCCTACTTCTGTCAGGCACTTTTTAGCCAGCATCTGATTGTTCCGGTTGTCTTCCGCTAGTAAAATTTTTCGCATACATAATTGATCTAAGGATATTGTATTTGGATCAAGGGGTTCCGCGTGAATTAAGTTTACGTCGCCGTGCTGTAAAGGAAGAGTGAGCGTAAAGGTCGAGCCTTGACCAACTTCGCTCTCTACCGAAATTTCCCCCTCCATCAGTTCTACCAACTGCTTAACTATACTCAGTCCCAGTCCGGTACCGCCGTACTTGCGAGTGGTATCACCTTTCTCCTGCACAAAACTATTAAAAATTTTCTCTATTTTATCGGGGGCAATACCAATTCCGGTATCTTGGATGGCAACTCGAAGCTGAGATCGGTTTTCTCCGATTACCTCGACTCTGGTTGTAATTTTTACTTGACCTTTCTCGGTAAACTTAATAGCGTTTCCAATAAGATTATTAAGCACCTGATTGATCCGTACTGGATCGCCTATCAAAGCTTCTGGCAAATGCTGATCAGTATCAAATATCAGGTTTACACTGGTTTCATTTACTTTCACTGAGAAAAGCTTCTTCTGTGATTTAAGAAGTTTGTCCATTCGGAAATGAACCCGTTCTACCGTTAGCTTACCTGCTTCAATCTTAGAAAAATCTAGTATGTCGTTTACCACCACCAGCAGAGAGTCAGCCGAGTCATAAATAGACTGAAGATATTCTCGTTGTTCTATATTTTTATGATCACGCAGTAATATGCGGGAAAAACCCAGGATAGCATTCATGGGAGTACGAATTTCGTGGCTCATATTTGCCAAAAACTCTTGCTTGACCCGAACCGCATTTTCCGCAATCTCCTTAGATCTAAGGGTTGCCTTCTGGGCTTTAACGCTCTGAGTAATATCTTGGAACGTTCCGTAGAGACGAGTACATTTTCCATTTTCAAAGTCAGCTTTCCCAATGGTTCGAACCCACCGCTTGTTTCCTCTGGCGGTAATGAACTCCAGCTCTAAGTCGTAGGGCTTTCCCTTTTCTACGGCTTCGGTAACTGCCTGTTGAATAGTATCTCGGCTTGCGCCTTCCTTGTAAAACTCTAAACCATGGGTAACATCAATTTCATAACCTTCTTCTATTTCGTGTATTTCTCGGGTCGCAGCAGTCCAATAGACTTTATTCGTATCCGGATCAATTTCCCACCCCCCCACTTTCGCCATCTTACCTGTCTGCTCCAGTAACTCCTTGGTCATTACCAATTCTTGACCCATCGCTTCGGCTCTTTCTTTAGCATTTATCAAAGCGCGATGCGATTTTACATTTTGGGTAATATCCTGAAAAGTCCCGTATACCCGAATACAATCTCCGTTTTCAAAGTCGGCTTTCCCAATGGTTCGAACCCAACGTTCATTTCCTTTGGCAGTGATAAGTTCGAGTTCGGTATCAAAATGCTGTCCGGTCTCTATTGCCTCATTTACTAGTTTTTGGATTACTTCCCGACTTTTACCTTCTTTATAGAAATTAATACCAGACTCCATCTCAGGCTGATAGTTGTCATCCACTTCGTGTATTTCCCGAGTACCAGCGGTCCAATGAACTTTATTAGTAGTTAGATCAATTTCCCAGCCTCCTACTTTAGCCATTTTTCCTGTTTCCTCCAGTAGTTCTTTCGTTTTTATTAGCTCCTGACCTACAGTTTCCGCTTCCTCTTTTGCCCGGATTAAGGCTTCACGAGCGCGTACATCATCCGTAATATCGCGCACCACTCCAAAAACATTCACTACTTCCCCCGCTGAATTGGTATTACTTCGGATGATAGAATCAAGATAGCGCATTCTTCCGTCCTTCCGGAATATTCGGGGATTATAGCGAGCTTCCCCAGAAATAACTGCTTCGTTCATTTTTTGCCTCGACAATTCTCGGTCTTCAGGGTGCATACTCTCAATAAATTCTTCATAGGTAGGACCTTGTTCTCCCTTAAAAGATCTTATACCGAAAATGGTATACATTTGCTCTGACCATACGATCTTTTCCTGTAAATCATAAGACCAGTAACCAAGCTTAGCAGTTTCTTGGGCGGCTGCCAACTGCTCATTGTACTGATTACTCAGATTCATTTTCACTTCCAGTTCTTCAGCTAAACAATGTTGTTCTTCATTTGCTTGTCGTAGTTCCTCTTCTGCTGTTTGTAGCTCTCGGTGAGCCTGGGCAGCTTCATTAATTTGTCGCTCCAAATCAGTATTGGCTTGCTGAAGATCACTCATTCCTTGCTTTAGTTGACGATCTTGCGCTACCATTCTACGATAGATAGGCTTAAATACAAAGAAGAATCCAAAAACTAATACTGTTAGTGATAGAATCGTTAATCCACTCTCAATTGTTTCGGCCTGATAGTAGCGGGCTTCCGAATCTGCCTCTAACTTAAATACGATATGATCCATCTCATCTAAAAACAGCTTCTCATGAGTAGCGACCTGCCTCTTTAAGAAGGAACGATCTACTTTTCCTTTCACGTATTCTTCAATAGCTGAGGAAATCGCATTAACATGAATATCTAAATTGTGCAACTGTCGGCCTATTTCCGGTGAAGAAACAGGTTGAATCTTGAGGAGAAAGTCACCCGATTGCAACCCTTGATGTACTTGCTGCCATTGGGAAACATCACTCAGCAATAGCGAGATAGACACTGAGTCGGAAGATAATACCGCTTTAGCAATCTTTTGACTTAGCATTCGCTGGCGACCCGCCAAATTGATTTGGCGAGCAAACTCATCATTGTTAACCGTTAGGTAAATACTAACTAACTGATTGCCAAAAATTAACATACCCACTACCAATACGGAGAGTATAGACAAAAATTTGCGGTAAGAAATAGGATTTTTCATGTTCATTTTACTTAGTGGTTTTATTTGAATATTCTTAGGTAGATTTTACAACTTGTATTTCTTTAGCCGATCCATTGGCTTGAAAACCTTTGCGAGTCATATTACCCCAGAGGTTTCTTCCTAGAAGATAATCGATATTCCCCCGGATGGCTGAATAGACTAGAAAAGGATGAAAGAAAAACGGCTCAATTAACCCTGTAACAAAAAGTCGCATAACTTCGGACAGACTGCGGTACTTACGGAATGTAATTTCTTCACCAAACAGAGTAAGGGCGGTCATACCCATAGAGAAAAACCAAATCAAGGCGAGCATCAAAAAAAAGAAGGGCCAGTTAATTAAGCCCTGTACCCCTAGCACAATTGCCAGGATAAAACCTGTGGTTTCTAATATAGGAGCAAACCACTCCATAAGCAGCCAGAAAGGATAGCTAATTAACCCCATCCGACCGTAGCGCGGGTTTAATAACATTTTCCGATGGGTGCGAAGTACTTCGATGGTTCCGCGCGTCCAGCGGTTTCGCTGCTGTTGTAAAACGGGCAAGGTTTCGGGGGTTTCAGTCCAGCACAAGGGGTCGGGTATAAAAGCCACCCGATACGGTAATGTCTCTTCGTGCATACAGCGACGCATCCGAATAACCAGCTCCATATCTTCCCCGACGGTTTTTCGGCTGTAACCGCCAACTTGAATGACTAGTTGCTTGTCAAATACTCCTAGTGCTCCTGATACAAGAATCAGTCCATCAAGTTGGCTCCAGGCTACCCGAGCTAATAGAAAGGCACGCAAATACTCTAACGTTTGCGCCCGCGACAACCAATTGCGAGGAACGTTACTTTCTACCAAATGACCACGTTCTATGGAGCAGGAGTTAGCGATTCGTAGTACTCCTCCGGCAGCAATCACTTTACGACTGCCTTCTTCCAAAAAAGGTTTCATTAACTTGAGCAGCGCATCATCAGCCAGTACGCAGTCTACGTCAATGCACATAATGTAATCGTTTACTGACAAATTGATGCCAACATTGAGCGCATCTGACTTGCCCCCGTTTTCTTTATCCACCACCAGAAGATGAGAGTAAGCAGGGTTCTTTGATTTGTACACTCCCCTTACTTTTTCAGTAGGAAGAATATGATTTATATCAAAATTAACCAGCTCCATGTCGTAGGCGTTTACAGCTGCTGATAATGTTTCATCGGTGCTGCCGTCGTTTACTACGATAATCTCGTAATTAGTATACGTCAAGGATAGTAGTGAATGAATATTGTGTACAATCGTTTTTTCTTCGTTGTAGGCCGGAGCAATCAAGCTTACTGAAGGAGCCAACGGAGATTTCATAATGTCTTTATAATCAGTAGACTGATTACGACGGAGGTATCCCCGAAGGGCGGTTAGAGAAATGACTGCCAGCGTCAAGTAACTCAGCATAACCAGCAGCGTATAACCGAAAAAAACGTAACCCCAGATATTTCCTAGAACCATATCATTTATAAATGAGGCTATCATATCCTTTCGTCTAATTGGTGAGCGATGTAGCGATTGTTTAGTACACTGGTGGTATCCAGAAGCTGAATAATCGCCTCTTCTCCGCCTAACTTTTTTAGTGATTGTAGCGCACTCATACATAAAGTGTATTCCTGAGTCTCCTCCAATACCCCCTCAAGAAAGTAGCGGGTATTCTGATCGTAGGTCCACTGCTGTAGTGCCTTCGTAATGGCTATTCGAATATTAAGGCCACTTTCCTCGTACAGTATTATGAGTAATTCTACCGTTTCTTCGTCCAGCCAACCCGCTAGGGTATTAACTGCCTCCAATTTTACCAGAGGACGTTCGTCAAATAACTGGTCAACCACTGCTTCGCGGGCTTGGGTTTGATCAAAAAACTTGATCAGCTTCAGTAGAAAAATAGTAACTTCCTCGTATTGATTAGACAAGTAAACCTGGAAGTCCGGCAAATCTTGCGGATCCAACAGCCTGAACACTTCGGTAATTCGGATTTGTTGCCACGGAGTGAGTGGTTCGTTTAGTGTAGTGAGAAACTCAAATTGTGAGGCTCCTCCTAATTGTAATAGCGTGTACTGGACTTCGTCTCGAAGAATTTTATTGGGGTTTTCAGCTAAGCTTTGAAGTTGAGGCAAGGCATGTACTACTCCGAAGCGTCCCAGTTCTTTTACCGCCATCACTTTCTGTTCCCAAGAACCATTGTTGAGGGTCTTTACCGACCGCCGCTCTAGTTGTAAGTCGGTATAAAGCTCCTGAAGCAAAAAAGCATTATCCCCAGACATATCGCGCCCTAGCAGCGCCATTAATTTTCGTAAAGTCTGAATAGCCTCTCCTGAAAAGGCAATACGTAACCGTTCTACGGTATCCTGATAAGTTGCTGGATCATTTTTCTTCAGTTCTCCAATTAAAATATCGATAATCTCATCTTCATACTCTTCAATTAAGCTTTCATCTTTTTGTTGCCGATGGTGTACTCTCCCTCGATTTACAAAGATATAGCCCATGAGTAGCATCGTTAGCAGACCAAATGCAAGAATGAGTAGCTTAGAGATCACCACAATCAGTGGGTAATCGGAGTTAATAAGTAATAAGTCTACAATCGCTTCCATAATCCTGCATTTAGGCTGATAATTGAAAAGTTGTCTCCGGGGGTTGGCATTTGGCGGTCAAAAACAAACCACACTCTAGCTAACCACCGATTGGTAAATCTTTTTTGCCCCCCTACTATGGTGTAGAGTGAACGAGATCGACGTAAGTCCTGAAAGTTCGCATCCAGATAGTCGTTATCAGGAGAAGCCCCACTACCAGTTTTTAGCTCTACGAAGTTAAATTCGTCTGGCACAAACCAACGGATACCCACTTCATTAGTATTGCGCCAGCCCGGTAAAACTGGGGACCAGAAAGTGCGTCCCATCAGCATCATGCGCCCCAAAACATCAACAGAGTACTCTGGCCCCTTTCCCG
>CAKZPJ010000140.1 GCA_937138955.1 uncultured Flammeovirgaceae bacterium
ACATACCGGAGCGGTAGCAAACGTGCGGGTAAACCGCATACCGCGTTGGGCTAGTGCGTCTAAATGAGGAGTTTCTACCAGCGTATTTCCGTAACAACCCAAGTCAGGAGATAAATCTTCGGCAATAATCCAAAGTACATTCGGTTTGTCAGCTTGGCTATAAAGCGAAGTCGTGATGAAGGAAAGAAAAACGCTGAGTATGATGTTTTTCATGGGTTATACCTACCGGATTTTGATGGTGTTTGTCTTCTGATGCCAGCCTAAGCCATAGCTAACGATTATTTCATCAGTAGGTGCGTTTATCTCCCAAGTTGTCCGAAAACGCGAAGTGTTTTTACCAGTTTCGGTGAGGGTAATATAGGTAGGTTTGCCTTCAATATGAATTACCACTTGAGCTTGCTCTACCCTTGCCGGATTAGCGTTTAGCGGTGCTATCAATTCTATTCCAATTACATCACCCGTGCTAGCTTGACTGATTTCAGAGGAAAACTGGGTATTGTAGATTTTCACTGAAGTGCTACTACTGCTAAGGTAGGCCAGCCCAGTATTCCAGGCAGTGTTAAAAGTAACCCAGCCTTCGGTATGACCGGGGTCACCGGCTTCGGGATGGTAAGGGTAGATAGTTTCTTTAGGCGAACCGTCGAGTACTCCCCGAGCGGTCTGTAAAATTCCAGCTCCGCCCTGCCACTCTTTGTACCAACCTAACTCTACTCCGGCAAAGTCGGTAGTGGCATCAAAGCCAAAATGCCTTCCCGCCGGATTGCGACCAAAAATATGGTCTACGTAAGCAATCGCCAATTCTTCTAGTCGTTGCTGTTTCTGTGTGTCTTTTATATGCGGAATAGCTGCCAGCGCCGGGGCGGGAAATCCGGCAATATTACCAACTTCATTGAAGCCATTATCGGCTCCCGGTCGGTCGGGCCATATTGTCGGAATAATCCACTTATCATCTGAGTAGCGACGGTAGTCCCAGAGGTTATCCGAGTGGCGAATCATCTCATCGGCCCAGGCTGAAATTTTTTTATCAATACCTCGCGGAGCCCTCTGAGGATAGTTTTCCTGAAAATAGGCTAGCGAAGTGATCGTAACGTGTTCGCCCTGCCGTTGCCCTTTGGTAGTGCGGGGGTCAGTCCAGTTCAGATTGTCCAGCAACCACTGAGTTTGATCATAGGCGGCTTGAAAGTATTTATCTTCATCAGCACGCCCTTCTCGTAGAGCTACTTCGTGCATCATAAGGTTGGGAATAACACTGTGTCCGGGCGGAAATTGTCCTTTCCCGGTTCCGATAAAATCGTATACCTGAAATAGGTCGCCCGAGTGCTCAATATCATGCCACTGCCAACGATTGATCGCCTCATTCCCCCAGATACCAAATAGATAGTCCCGCGCCTCATCGTACACCGACCGGGGAATGTATTCTTCCAGATAGGGATAGGCGTATAGAAAATAGGCTAATTGTTCCTTGAGTAAGGTGTGGTTTACCTTTCCCCGTAAGTAAATATCTACCGCCCAGTAGGCCAATCGGACGATCTCCGGAGTATCTTCCGGCAGCTCTTCTCGCACTCCCAAATACAAACCCTGTACCGGCATTCGCTCAGTAGAAAAAGCTTCGGGGTTAGCGAAGTATAGATTTAGTAGCGACGGAATTTCAAAGGAAAACTGGTGACTATCGCGCCAGGCTACTCCTAGATTAGGGCAGTCTGCACTGCTGTCGGTAGGGGAGTAGCTACGGGAGTCACCAAACCAGCAGCGTACGTCTACCATAAAGTCAATTGCGGGCTGATAAGAAATCTGCTCGATCAAGCCCGGACTTACCCAAAAAGGCACCGAACGGCCGGTATGCTCTTTGTCTTCCACCACAATCTGATAATTGCCCCAGGTGTCGGGGCGAAAATCGGTAAAGTCACCGATATTTCCCTGAATGCTTCCCTCGAACTGCGAAGTATTGTCTTCAGCATTCACTACGCGAAATGGTGTTCCATCAGAAGCCAGCGGAGCCGTGAAGCGTTTGGGGCGATTTAGGTCGTACCCCACTTGGTTCACCAGCACGGGTTGCGGATCGTGGGCGAAAACCTGCACTTCGTAAATGCGTAATGGCTGCCCTTCAATACTACGCAACCTGAGCTTATCGGTATTCACTGGTTCAAAGGCAATGACCGGATTATCGGTAGGCAAGTGCCCCACCTCTTGCCACTGCTCATTCATCCAGGCTTCAGCTACCAGGCTATCAGCTCCTTTTACCAACGGCAACACGATCTGGTCAATGGTGTGCGTCTCATCCAGAGAAATTTCTAACCAGTGGCTTCCTACCGTACCCGCCGACTGCCAGTAGCTTTCGGGATTACCGTCCACCGCTGCCGTTGCCGGTTCTTCTTCGGTTGAGGCCCGCACGGTCTGGTTTAGGGCCAGATTGGATATACTAGTTCGTCTTTCTAGGTTATTAGTTGGTTTATAAAATCGTACATAATCGAAGACAGCGGCTGCGGGTAACTGACTATCGTCTACTGCTTCAGTATCTCCCAAAAAGCTGGCGATGGAGGTAAGCCAGATATGAATAGGGCCCTGGGGCACATCGGTAATTTCTTTTTCCCAAACCTTCTGTCCGTTCAGATAGCAGTAAACCGTATCTTCCGCGTATTCGGCTGCCAGGATTTGGAAATCTTCGGCTAGTGAAGCCGGAATGAGCGGGCTTCCGAAGTGAATGTGTTCACCTTGCCACCGATGAATGTTAGCATGATAGCCTCCTTGATTCTTAGAATCGTGTTCTAGGATATCAATCTCAACGGTAGCATCATCAGTATTGGTGCCACCCGAACCGTTGTGGTGCATCAGCCAGAAAGAGGTGTGCCAACCCGCGCCCGGTGGGACTTTTAGCCGGGCTTCGTAGTAGCCGTGCTGAAAGGCGATTTTGGAGATGAGGCCCGCTCCGGTATAGTCTTTTCCGTTAGCGTCTTCTTTCTTTAGATTGAGGTGCAGAAAACCATCCGATAGCGTAACGTTTTCTGCGAGTTGCGTACTCCAGTGCTTACTATCGGTTCGGTAGTCCCATACCGAAGTATCTAATTTAGTTTGATTGAACTCATCGCTGAAAGCCAAACTGTACTCTCGCTCGTGTAAACGAATAGTTTCAGGTTGGGCTCGACATAAGTAAGTGCTAGCCACCAGTGCTACCACCAATAAATTTCGTGTGATTTCCTTATCGTTTAGTCTCATTAAATAGTTGATTCTTATTCGGTTGGGTTGTTAGATATACTTGATGTTCTTACCTACTTCTTATTTCTTTAAAATATATTCTTCGGACTGGTGTATTTTATCTTTTACATCCTGGGTTTCAAGGCGTAAGCGCACTGGCTCATCAGGGGTCGGGTTATGTAGACTAAACTCGTAGGGGTAGGACTCATCAACTATTATCTGCTGTGGTCCATCACCTACTTGATAGTGAAGAGTTGCCTGTTTTATACCTTTCTCAGTGGCATTGGTGTAGACGTAGGCATCTGCGTAATCCGGCACCAAATTAATGAGCATCCCAGTTATGGTACCTAATTCTTTTTGATCGTCGCTATCTCTGAAATAGCCTTTATTTTCGGTGGTTACGCTACTGGTCGTAACTTTCTCTTGCAGTGGTACATTGTTAGTCAGATCTTCTATTTTTATTGCAATAAGCCCTTGAGGAGGTACTTCTACCGATAGTCTTCCGTTTACCAAGCTTCCACGTGAAGTTGTACCATCGGTCTGATAAACCAGAGTGCTATATTTCCTGCCGTAATCCCAATTGAGCGCATCGGGGTTAAGGTAAAGTGTAGTAGATACTGCCGTAGAAGCTGTGTTCATCAACACCAAATAAGTGTGTTCATCATCTGTCCCCAACAGATGGTTTAAGGCAATTTCTGAAGATTGAATCGCATCTTTGGGTAGCCAGAGGCGAACCTCTGCATTGTTGAAAATTTTTCCGGCTTTATGTCCGTACACCTTGCTGGCCAGAAATGCATAACCGGGCGCGTAGGCTGAAGGAAAATCTACCTGACCATCCGAACGATAGTAAGCATCACTTACCAGAAAATCTTGCAACAGCGCAATGTGGGGCCAAACGTGGTTAAAAAAAATGGCATTGTATTTTATATCCAAATACTCGTGTAAGGGGTAGTCAGTTTGCTGATAGACATTGGTAGCCAAAGAAGTAAAATAGTAGCCGGGGAAATTAGCGTAGCGACCTATCACTCCATTGTAAGCAACATCACGCATCAGGCTATCTTGTTTTAAATAGGCTAATCGTAATAGAGGTGCTGCCTGGTGGTTAAGCATGATTGGGCCGTACCGGTAAGTGTAAGGTGCTTCGGGTGGTAAGCCTACCAATGAAGTTTGCCAGGCAGGTACTACTTGTTCAGGTATATCAGTTGAGGTGTCGTACTCCTTCCATTCGTAGCTGTTGGCTTTATAGCGTCGGCCGGGAAACACCCCGGCAACATTGCCATCCTCGTTAACGGTGATCAGCGAATCCGGTGCTACAGGATTTGAGCGAGTCCAAAGCAGAAACTGCTTGGCACCCAGATAAGCAGCATCTAAGAATCTCTGCTCACTTGTTTCTTCATACAGTTCAAGTAAATCTTGCCAGCGATTGGAATAGTCTATGGCAAAAGTCGCTTGTTTGTCCTGTAAACCCGCATTGGTGCTAAAATCTTGGGGATAGTTGTGTATAGTATTTTCCAAATAGTTGTCAGCCTTCTCGACCGCAGTCTGTAGGGTAGCACTATCGCCATCTAATCGGTATTTTGCCAGATAATCTTGCCAGGTATCTCCACCAGTGGCAGTTTCTAGGTTTAACTGACGGGGCTTGCCAAAAATACGGTTGGTTTCTGCCAAAAACGCTTCGCTCTGTCCGCCTGTCATCTGATGTAGGCTAACCAGTTCGGCAATTTCCATAGCCGGGCCTTCCAAAAAATGGGATGGGTTTTGAGCTACTATGGTGTCGCTAGTAGCGTAGAGATACTTCTGGCGGGACATCATGTACTCGATCATCGGTAAAGCTCGGCGTCTGTATATTTCTTCGTTTCCGGTAGTCAGGGCAATGCTTAAAGGGTGTAAGGCTGATACATTTTTAACGGTACCCGGCACATCAAATCGATAATCATTCCCCTTTAATTCTTCTACCCAGCCGCCGTACACATCATCCATAGCAAAGTCTAGCATGTTTTCCAGGGTTTGGTTGAGGCTGACAGTGGCATTCTGTCGCTCATTTTTATAGTCAAGTACCTGCTTATAGAGGTAATCTACTCCGGTTTCCCAATCGCCTGGTTGCACGAAATACCGCAGTGTAAACTGATGACTTTGGCCTGCTTTCATTTGCGAACCTTGCCCTCCCAAAATGGGAGCCACTATCACTGGTTTCGCCTGACCTATTTGGTCGCGTAGAGCCAGCCCGAATAGTGAGTTATTAAAGAATGCATAGCGGTAAGGTATTTCTTTCGGATGCACCGCCAGTCCTTCCGTAACGCCGTCGGAATTGGTAAATGTAGCGGCAGTGGTAGCGAAGGCTTCGGGGGTGAGTACGGCCTCTACCGGAAAACGCTTCCAAGACCATACCAGCGGTTGATACAGAAAATCTAATTCACTTGGCTCTTTAGACTCGATCCCCGAGAAGGCGACAGAAAACCATCCATCTACTTTAGGAGCAATCTCCCAATTGATTTCAGGAACATTATCCCCGTCAGGCAAGTAAATCTGAGCACTGATAGCAAATCGTTCAGTTTCCCGAAACAAAAGTTTAATAGTACGTTTATCACCCGGCTGGGCAGTGTTAGCAGTAACATTCGTGCGTTCTCCCTGCTTCCAAAAATTAATCACTTTCTTTGCACCCCAGGCGGCCACCGGCGAACTGCCTTCACTAATACCACCTTGTTGAAAATCAGGATCTTTATCGGCGTAGAAGATAGTAAAACTAGGCACTAAAAAGTACTCAACCTCCTGCCTCCCCAGGCGCTTGATACTGATAATCGCCTTATTTGAAAACTGCTCGGGAGCTGATACTGAGTACGCTCTATTATTGATTTCAACACGGCTTTGAGCTACTATACAATGAATCGGCAAAATACCAATAAGCCCTACTAAGATTATACTATAAAATACGCGTACGTTCATCGGTGTGCTCAAAGTTCTACTGTTCTTGTAAAGATTTATCAGTCTTTTTTGATGAGAAATCAACTCCTTCGCTTAATACTGAATCAGCCGCCAGAATTCTTCCATCTTCTACCATTTTGATGGGCACGAAGGAAGAAGTAATATCTTCGTCGGGGGTATTGGCGACGTTATTATAGCAAGAGATAATCGACCACCTCGGATTCTCGGAGCGATTGGGCCCTGATGCGTGGAGTAAGTTGCTATGGAAGAATAGCGCGTCGCCTGCTTCTAGTTCGCAGTAAACTTCTTCCACCTTTTCTTTATATTTATTGACCATTTTCATGTCAGCTCCCACTTGCTCACCCGCTTTCCCGTGCTCTAAACGGCCTAATTTGTGAGAAGCTGGTAATACTTTCAGGCAGCCATTTTCTTGGTTAGCATCGGTTAGAGCAAACATGACACTCAGCATCTGTTCGGAATACATAAATCCATTGCGGTACCAATAGCCATAATCCTGGTGCCACTCCCAAGCACCGCCTACTTTGGGTACTTTCTGCATTACTTTAGAATGAAAATGAGCTACTGGACTACCGATCAATTGCTCAACTGACTTCACCAGATTTTCGCTTCGGGATAACATTCCGTAGATATCGTCACCGGGAGTATACCACAGAGCCAACCTTGATTCGTTACCTTCTGCGTCTTTTACTGCGTAAGAGTGTTCGGTTAGTGCTTGGTCATTTTTAGATGCATTATAAAGCCTGTTGGCTTCTGCTGAGCTAAGAAATTGCTTTATGATGACATAACCTTGCTCTTCAAACTGTGACAGTTCTTTTTCAGATAACATGACAATATTGTTTAAGTCTAGCGTGAATTAGTGAGAAAAGTTGCCCCTGCAACTGCTAATAAAATATGCAGGGGCAATTATCGCTTAGTAACCTCCTGGATTTTGTTCTAGGCTGGCTCCACTTCCTTCGTAAGTATCTATCTCAGACTGAGGAATTGGTAGTAAGTAGTCCCGAGGATTATTAAATACTCTGTTCTGCGCGTTAGGAAAACGTCCATCGGTATTTAGATCATACTGACTTTCTACTCCCGAATAGTCAACCAAACCATTCTCGTCAATCTCAGGGACTAAAGTAGCTGTTGAGGGATCGAGTATTCGCCCGTAGATTACGCGGGGGACAACTATGTCGGCAATTTCCCATCGGCGAATATCAAATAATCGGAAGCCTTCGTTAGCCAACTCTACCTTTCTTTCTCTTCTAACTATTCTTCTTAACTCACTCTGGCTAGTTGTGGTAACTGCCGGATAGTTAACTACATCATCAACACTAGTGCCGTAGGCTCGAGCTCTCACTTGATTCATCGCATCTAATACTGAAGCGTCTGTTTCGCCCAGTTCTATTTT
>CAKZPJ010000141.1 GCA_937138955.1 uncultured Flammeovirgaceae bacterium
AGCGTGAAACTGAAGTAGATCCGTATGATAAGATGTAATAGTGTGAGGGCTGGCTCGCTTCTCGTAGGTTAAAAACTTTACAAATGTATCAATCATAAAAAAAGGGCTAATGCCCTGAATATAAGAAAAAAACCAGCAAGTATTCTACTTACTAACCATTTTCCAAAGACTGCATACGCTGACGGTACGCGGCTTTAATTCGTTCGGTACGACGAGATACTGAAGGCTTCTCGTAATGAGTACGCGAACGTAACTCCCGAAGGGTGCCTGTTTTTTCAAATTTTTTCTTAAACCGCTTTAATGCACGGTCAATTGATTCGTTTTCTTTTACATTTACGGTAATCATAAAATATTTTTTATTTTTGCAGCTCTTCAATTAAGACTGCAAATTTACTAAATGATTTTAAGGAGAACAACTCTTTTCAACTAAACTGACCACTAAGCTTCTCAGATGAATGCTTCACTATAAATAAGATCTTCAGCGAATAAGTTCAGTTACATATTTTCACTTTTTATTTAAAAAATTTATTAGAATAAGATAATTTTATTACATTTGTAATATAGTTGATCTATACTATTTTTGCTTATAAATTAAATTCTGAAAGATTATGAAGTTAGCAGTAGTTGGCACAGGGTATGTTGGTTTAGTAACCGGAACATGCTTTGCCGAGACCGGAAATACCGTTACTTGCGTTGATATTGATGAAAGAAAAGTAGCCAAGTTAAGAAATGGTGAAATTCCAATTTATGAACCTGGTTTAGATGCCCTATTTGACCGAAATATTAAACAAGGCCGCCTTCACTTTACCACCAATCTTAAAGAGGGTATTGAAGGAGCCAAAGTTATCTTTTTAGCCCTGCCAACCCCCCCCGGTGAAGATGGTTCAGCCGATCTGCAGTACGTGCTAAAAGTAGCTTCTGACCTGGGACCTATTCTAGAAGACTATACAGTTATTGTAGATAAAAGCACCGTACCCGTAGGCACAGCCGAAAAAGTACGATTGAAAATTGCCGAAAATGCTAAAGTTGATTTTAGTGTGGTATCGAACCCTGAGTTCTTGCGAGAAGGAGTGGCAGTAGAAGACTTTATGAAACCTGATCGGGTTGTGGTAGGAACTACATCGCCTAAAGCACAGGAAGTTATGGATAAGCTGTATGCTCCCATGGTGCGACAAGGCAATCCGGTTATCTTCATGGATGAAGCTTCGGCTGAGCTTACTAAATATGCGGCTAACTCATTTTTAGCTACCAAGATTACCTTTATGAACGAGGTTGCTAATCTTTGTGAGCTTTTGGGAGCTGACGTAGATATGGTACGTAAAGGTATCGGCACGGATACCCGAATTGGTAAAAGATTCTTGTTTGCAGGTATTGGTTATGGAGGAAGTTGCTTTCCAAAAGATGTGCAGGCACTGGCCAAATCAGCTAAAGATGCCGATTATGACTTCAAGATTTTGAACTCGGTAATGGACATTAATCATGGGCAGAAAACCCGATTAATTGATAAAGCCAAGGAACACTACGGGGGCGATCTAAAAGGTAAAACTATTGCCCTGTGGGGATTAGCGTTTAAGCCTTATACCGATGATATCCGAGAAGCACCCGCTCTATATAATATAGAAGAACTAGTAAAGGCTGGTGCGAAGGTAAAAGCATATGATCCCGAAGCGATGAAAAATGTACGAGAGGTGGTCGGCGATAAAATTGAGTACTGCGTAGATGAGTACCATGCTGCCGAACAAGCAGATGCAATTTTCATTATGACTGAGTGGCCTATTTTCCGCACCCCAGATTTTGAGAAACTTTCGTCAATTCTGAAAGGAAAGGTTATCTTTGACGGTAGAAACCTTTATGAACCAGATGCTATGAAGGAAAACGGATTTGTGTACTATAGCATCGGAAGAAAAGATATTCATGAGTAAAAAACGCGTATTAATTACAGGGGGAGCCGGATTTCTTGGCTCCCATCTTTGCGAACGTTTCCTAAAAGAAGGTTATTACGTCATTGCGATGGACAACCTAATTACGGGGAACATCAAAAATATTGAACACCTCATGCATCGCTCTGATTTTGAATATTATCACAGCGATGTTTCCAATTATGTGCATGTGTCAGGCGATCTGGATTACATTTTGCACTTCGCTTCTCCTGCCAGTCCTATTGACTACCTCCAGATGCCTATTCAAACGCTAAAGGTAGGTTCTTTAGGAACACACAATTGTTTAGGACTGGCTCGAGCTAAAAATGCTCGTATTCTGGTGGCTTCCACATCAGAAGTATACGGCGATCCAACCGTTCATCCCCAACCTGAATCGTACTGGGGCAATGTAAATCCGATTGGTCCCCGAGGAGTATACGATGAAGCCAAGCGGTTTCAAGAAGCAATCACGATGGCGTATCATACTTATCATAAGTTAGAAACCCGAATCATTCGTATTTTTAATACCTATGGTCCGCGTATGCGTCTAAACGACGGACGCGCACTACCGGCTTTTTTAGGTCAAGCATTGCGAGGCCAGGATATCACCGTTTTCGGCGATGGTTCACAAACACGTTCTTTCTGCTACGTAGATGATTTGGTAGAAGGCATTTATCGCTTACTTCTGAGTGACTATCCTCACCCAGTGAACATTGGTAATCCCGATGAGATCAGTATCAAAGATTTTGCTGAAGAAATTATTAAGCTGACTGGTACTGATCAAAAAATTGTGTACAAACCACTACCGAAAGATGATCCCATGCAGCGAAAGCCAGACATTTCTCGCGCAAGGGAAATTTTGGGTTGGGAACCTAAGGTGTCCCGATCTGAAGGGCTAAAGATCACTTACGAATACTATAAGGATAAGGTGTAGCTAGAAATAGCCGTTGTATCTAAGTTAACTGCTTGCGATACAACTGAATCGTATTTTCTAATCCGTAGTAAAGCGCGTCGCAAATAAGGGCATGGCCAATGGACACTTCATCAAGATACGGAATTTGTTCCTTCAAATAGCGAAGGTTTTTCAAATCTAAGTCGTGTCCAGCATTAATTCCTAATTTTAGCACCCTTGCTTTATCAGCTGCCTGAACATACGATGCGACTGCCTTCTCTTGATTTAGAGGGTAGTGTTGGGCATAGGGTTCGGTGTAAAGTTCAATTCGATCAGTACCTGCTGAAGCGGCTCCTTCCACCATTTCTATATCGGGATCTACGAAAATAGAAGTTCTTACTCCCCATTCTTTAATTTGAGCAATTGTTTCTTTTAGGAACTCGGCTTTCTCTACGGTATTCCAGCCCGCATTTGAGGTGAGTACATGCGGAGGATCAGGCACTAGTGTAGCTTGAGCCGGTCGCACTTTCTCAATCACTTTTAAATAGCGTTCATCGGGATACCCTTCAATATTGAATTCAGTAGTCACTACATCTTTGAGTTCCATTACATCATCGTAGCGAATGTGACGCTCGTCAGGCCGAGGGTGAACGGTGATTCCTTGAGCCCCAAATCTTTCAGCATCTTGGGCTACTTGCGTTACACTAGGGTTATTTCCACCCCGAGCATTACGTAGTGTGGCAATTTTATTGATGTTTACACTTAACTTCGTCATTACTTCAAATTTACGTATACTTGAAATTAATAATGATTGATAAATAATGTCTACCTGTTGTACTATGCATTTTAGCCATTAGTCATCAATTACTATTATTTAAACGTTAGAATAGGAAGTCAATATCTATAACTTTATCAACTTAGCAAAAAGATATGAGCCTTAAACAGCAAGTAGAAGCCGACCTGAAAGACGCGATGCGGGCAAAAGACCAAGATACTTTACGTGCCCTGCGCGGTATTAAATCCATGATACTGCTAGCCGAGACCGAAAAAGGTGCTAAAAATGATCTTACTGAAACCGCTGAAATGCAGTTGCTAACTAAAGCTGCCAAACAGCGCAAAGAATCGCTGGAGACCTTTCAGCAACAGGGGCGGGATGATTTGGCCGCCAAAGAACAAGCCGAGTTAGACGTTATTAGCCGCTACCTGCCTCAACCTATGACTGAGGCAGAGGTAAAGGAAGTTCTTCAGCAAATCATTGAGGAAGAAGGTGCTTCAGGGATGAAAGACATGGGAAAAGTAATGGGGCGCGCTTCTAAGGAACTAGCTGGCCGCGCCGACGGGAAGACCATGTCTGCTATGGTTCGCCAACTTTTAGCTTAGTAAGCGTGACTGGTTGGGATTGGGCGTTAGTTACCATTCTTTTTCTCGGAGCGTATCGGGGATACAAGAAAGGAATTTTACTAGAGGCAATTGCTATAGTTGGTTTTATAGTAGCCCTCATCGCTGCATTGCACCTTCTGCCCCAGTCTACCGCTTGGCTAACTGATCAGTTCGGTTCTGAGAACAACGTACTGCCTATTCTGGCGTTTCTTCTAACATTCATTGTCATTGTGGTTACCATCACTATGTTAGGCCGGTTGCTTAAAAGTGTTATTCATCTTACACCTTTGGGGTTTGCCGATGATGTACTCGGTGCTGCCCTAGGCGCAGTGAAGTGGGCATTTATACTAAGCCTACTGTTGGCAGCTTTAGATTGGGCAGAAATAGAAGTAGACTCTCTAAAAAATGGTCAGCTTTACGGACTATTACGCCCATTTTCCTCATTAGTCATCGATCAAATTATATTGTGGTTTCCGACAATGGAAGAAATGGTAAAAACTATTGACAACTTTTTCAAGGAAAAACAGTCTTTATCATTACATTAAGCTCACAAAAATCAAGATTGGTAAACGTATTGCCTGACATTTTATGTTTACTGTAAATAACGACAACTGATTTATGGATTATCAGATACACGAAAGAAACGGCTATCGTTATGTAGACGAAGGAGAAGGTGAGATCATGTTGCTCCTACACGGTTTGTTTGGAGCACTTAGCAATTGGGCTGGAGTTGTAGAGCACTTTAGGCATCAATACCGAGTACTAATTCCGATGTTGCCGGTCTACGAAATGCCTGTACGCAAGGCGGGCTTGGGCGGACTACATACTTATGTAGAGAAGTTCGTTGCTGAGATGGAGATACGCGACCTTACTGTTATGGGAAATTCTTTGGGGGGCCACATTGGGCTTATCTTTACAATCTCAAATCAGGAACGTGTAAAACAGTTAATCTTAACGGGTAGCTCAGGACTATTTGAAAATTCAATGGGTGGATCGTTTCCTAAACGAGGTAACTATCAATATATTAAAGAGCGTGTAGAATATACGTTTTACGATCCATCTACTATCAGTAAAGAATACATTGACGAAATCTTTGAAACAGTAAGTAGTATTCCCAAATGTATGTCTATTGTGCAAATTGCTAAGTCGGCTCAGAGGCACAATATGGCTGATCAGATTCATCAAATAAAGGTGCCCACGTTGCTTATTTGGGGGCTGAATGATACCATTACACCGCCTATCGTTGCTCATGATTTTAATCGCTTAATACCTGATTCTACCCTACGTTTTATTGATCACTGCTGCCATGCTCCCATGATGGAACAGCCTGAAAGATTTAATTATGTGCTGGCTGAGTTTTTAGAAGAACCCTCTTTTGTATGAATGCTTTCAACTTTGTTAATCCACTAATACCGGTACTCAAACCGGACGATAATATTGCCAAAGCTACCGCTTTGCTAGACGATCAAGCTCTAAATCAGCTCCCGGTCGTGCGCGAAGGGCAGTTTCAAGGCTTTATTACTAGCGATATGCTATTTGATGATCTATTTGATCACTCTACAGTGGGTAAGTATCACCTTAATCCAGATAAGTGTGTGGTTTATTCTAACCAGCATTTTTATGAAGTAGTGAAGGCCTTTTCTGATTGTGATCTATCAATGCTCGCTCTTGTAGATGAGAACCATGAATATCTTGGAGCATTCGACGCTCAGGATTTACTAAGAGCTTTTTCTGAGACTACGGCAGTTCAGTCACCGGGTAGTATTATTGAAATATCAATTGAGCAAATTGACTACTCTTTAGCTGAAATTACTCGTCTGATTGAGTCTGATGGAGTTAAAATTATAGGCTGTTTCATGCAAAACGATATTGCCGATTCAAACTTTATCAAGTTAACCCTGAAGCTAGATCGCAAAGATGCAACGCGAACAGTTGCTACGCTAGAGCGATTTAGCTACAATGTTGTTTCTTTATTTCAAGAAGCTTCCATAGCTTCGTATGATAAGGAGCGGCTTGATGCACTGCTTCGTTACCTAGATATTTAAATGATCATGAATGAGGTTTGCGATTCACGGAAGAAAGATTAATGAAAATAGCCTAAACTGTATTCAACATCTGTTAGATGAACTCCGTAAGCATCATGCGCACGTAAATATATCTGACACTTTATTCGCCCATCTTAAAGACTCTCCGATTAACCATCCGGCCGAACTAGTGTATTCCTCTCAAATAGGTGTACCAGATGTAGATTTTGTGATTAGCATTGGTGGAGATGGTACTTTGCTTGAGACCGTTACCCATATTCGTAAAAAGGAGATACCGGTATTAGGCATCAATGTAGGTAGGCTTGGTTTTTTAGCTACCGTATCTCAAGATCAAATTACTACAGCCATTAGTGCGCTGTTTGAAGAACAGTATTCTTACGATCATAGAACATTAATAGAAACCCATGGAACAGCTGGCATACCGGCTGAACTTAATTTCGCGCTAAATGAATTAACGGTTATTAAAAAAGACACATCAACCATGATTGTAGCTCACGCCTATCTTGATGACCGTTATCTAAACTCTTATTGGGCAGATGGATTAATAATTTCCACACCCACAGGATCTACCGGCTACTCGCTTAGTTGTGGCGGGCCGGTAGTCTCACCACAATCCAGCAACCTGATAATTACTCCTATTAGCCCGCATAATTTAACGGTGCGACCATTAGTTGTTTCAGATCAGAGCCAGATTACTATTCGGGTAGAAAGCCGGAGTGATAGCTACCTTATAGCACTCGATTCACGTTCATACCCAGTCACTACCGAGGAACCATTTCAACTGCGTAAGGCTCCCTTCCAAGTCAAATTAATAAAGTTTGAAGGGAATGACTTTCTAGAAACATTACGCCAGAAGCTGAATTGGGGTCTTGATGTAAGAAATTAGCCTTCAATTAGTTGCTTAACGGCTCAAAACCGAGTAAACTTGTTCTGGCTATCTATACCTTATTACCCTTTATATGCGAACTATCCACTTTCAATCCAGATCAGTCGCTGTGCTGGCTTTTCTAATGATCCTCATGGTGATCAATCCGTGGGAAAGTAACGCGCAAAATCGCCGAAAAAAACGACTTTACCGCAATCAAAGTAGCCGGGTAGCCCAGTTCTCGGGAAAAAGATTGGCTTTTGCTAATGCCAAGCAATACATTACGCTGGAAATTTCTGCTAATGCCCTGAACTATTTTGGAGATATTGCCCCTCAATCAAGTTTTGCCAGCACTGATATTTCGTTTACGCGCCCTGGCATAGGAATTTCTTCTAGCGTTCGGCTAGGTCAATCGCTATCTACTCGCCTAGGATTTATGTGGGGACTACTCAGTAGTAACGATTATGAGGTAGCCGACCCTAATAATCGAAGTGATATTTACCGCTACGCCCGGAATTTACAGTTCCGAAATAATATTAAAGATTTGTCTCTCGTACTTGTGTACGATATTTTTCCCAACCCTTACACAGTATCTTTACGCCAATCTTTTACCCCTTACATTTTCGGAGGAGTTTCGGTATTTCATCATAGTCCGCAGGGACTGGTACCATCAGAGGCAGTACTTTATCCTGACAACACTCTCTCGGCTGAGCAGATACCTGAGTCAGGAGAATGGGTAGCATTAAAGCCCCTTCAAACGGAAGGAAAAAATTATTCTAACTTTTCTTTTAGCATACCAGTTGGAGCCGGAGTGCGGTTTCGCCTTAGTCAGCTAATGGATCTTGAAGCTGAAGTAAGTTATCGTTTCTCTTTTACCGACTATTTGGATGATGTGAGTACCGAATACGTAGATAAGGGGACATTAGGAAGCGATTTAGCTAAGATCATGTCAGATCGCTCTCTAGAACCCATCGATGTGGTTTCAGGCGATTCTCGGCAGGCTCTGTTTACAGATGCTAATAACGGGCTAAATAAGAATTTAGCTACTTATACCGGAGTAGATGGCGTGGAGTATCTTCATTTACCGGGCTACGGTCAGCCAGGTGCTCAACGAGGTAGCTCCGATGATAACGATGTTTTTCTAACAACTACGGTTCGGCTCGTGATTATGCTTGGCCGTAGTCCTCTTGTTAATTCCGGATTCCGGCCTCGGTAGTCATCATTTATTAAATTATTCTTCCGGGATTTCTTTCGATCCGCGATACCAAAATGCGCGTATTGCAGTTATATTTGCAATGCAAAAGATTTTTTTACCCTCTTTATCCGTGAAATATTTAAGTGTAATACCGTCGGTTCTATTGCTACTTTGTTTATTAGAGAATAAAGCAGTCGCTCAAAGTAATGAGGTAGGTATTGGTATTGGGGGGACTAATTATACTGGCGATGTAGTACAGTCTTTTGGAATGAGACATACCCGCCCCGGTGGTTTCCTACTATATCGCAGGAATTTTACTGATTATTTAAGCGTCCGAGGTAACTTCATGTTCGGAGGCTTGGCAGGTTCAGACAACCCTCCGTTTGATGCCTTAGCGCAACAACGTGATACCGCTTTCAGCACTACGGTGGCCGAGTTGACGGCTATTGTAGAATACCACTTTCTTGATTATAAGAAGAACGTTAATCTACTCCGCTGGTCACCTTATTTCTTTATTGGAGCTGGAGTTTCTTATTTCGGGGCACCTGCTCCAGAAACACCATCGCATAGCCGCATTCAACCAGTGGTGCCAGTTGGTATCGGATTTAAGTACATTCTCTCCCCTGAGTTCTCCCTATCAGCCGAAGCGGGTATTCGCAAAACTTTCTTTGATTATATTGATAATGTGTCGGATAGCGATTCTGTACTGAAGAACTATGAATACGGCAATCGATATAATAACGACTGGTACTACTTTATCGGAGTATCAATAAGTTATACCTTCTGGACAATCCCTTGCCCCTATCTATTCAGTAGTTAATTTTTGTTCGTTCGTAGCCCCTTTTCCCTTTTAGAAACCTTCTCGAGTAAAAAAGCCAATACTGCTTCCAGTATTGGCTTCGGTTATGCTATAATCGTAATGTTATCGCTTAACTAGCCGATAGATGAATAGTAGAAGTACTGCTCCGCCAGTGGCTACTAATAATGTGGTAATATTGAATCCTCCCGAAGCAATTCCTAGTAGCTCCTGAGCCAAGAAACCTCCTACTAAAGCTCCTACGATACCAATAATAATAGTTACGATAAACCCTCCTGGATCTGCTCCAGGCATAATAAATTTGGCTAAAGCGCCGGCTACAAGACCGACGACGATCCATGCAAGAATACTCATAATTGTGTAATTAGGTTTGGTTAAAAAATATATTAAAAAATAGTTATATAGTTAGTTATGCTAAAAATCTAAGTTGGGCATAACAGCAAAACCATTCTCTCTTCTAATTGTTAGATATAATAATTTTTAATTCATACTGATAGCCGATCCATCTTTCTTCAGAGTGATTAAATACTCTACTAGTGATACTAAATCTTCTTGGCTCATACTACGTTCAAGGTTATCAAACATCAACGATTGATCCATTTCTTCCATAGAAGCAATCTGATCGCGAGCGTAAGTTTCAGTACGTCCTCCGTACATACGAAGTTTCACTTCATCTTCTGTTTTACTCAGCACGTAGCCAGTTACTTGGCTTCCATCGTTAAGCTTTAAGTTATAACCTTCATAACCAAAACTGATTCCTTTGCTCGGCTCTAGAATAGCAATGTACATACCATCTTTCCCCAGCTTATCTCCTATTTCGGATAGCCCAGGACCATAATCAACTCCTTGCCCTCCTACTACGTGACAATTCTGGCAATACTGAGAGAATACTGATTGGCCATGCGCTATATCTCCCTGCATGGCTACTAATTCTTTGATCGATGGTAAATCAGAAGCTTCCTGATCAACCCCTAATAGCAAAGCTCCCTCTTCGTAGATGGAGTTTCGCATAGCCATAGAAAATACTTTGGCTGCGGTTGAATCCAGATCGGTATGTAAATCTCCGCTACGCACCATATCTAATAAGCGATTCTCCCCGCCCCAACTACCCGCAAAAGCCATTACCGCTTCGCGACGAAGACTGATTGGCCGTTGTTGGTCATTAATCACATTCTGCAATACATCGATTGATTTTCCGCTATTTACTCGCTTGAGAGCCTGGATTAAGTCCATTTGCTCTTCAGTGCTACCATCCTTTAGCATATTCATTATTAATGATTCACCCTCAAAGTCAAGTAATAATTTAGCAGCTTCAACCCCTACCGCTTCTTCGGGCTTTTCCAAAGCAAGTGCTAGTAGGGCCGGTTGATATTCTTTTAATTCGTAGCGTTTTACTAGCTCCACGTAGGTGTCACTACCTTTTACCTTATCTAAGGAAGTTTGCAGCGCAGCTTTTAGTTGAGGCGAACGCTTCACCCGGTCGGTATCGAGATGGTTTAACGCTAAGATGGTAATATCTTCCTGGTTGGGGTGCTGTTGTACCGCAAGGTTTGCCAGAACTTCCTGCTTGGATTCATCTTGATGAAAGTCAAATGCTCGGAAATAGCGAAGACGATCGGGATACGTATTTGCTTCCGACTCCTGAATGAGCTCGGCGAGTAGTGGAATTGTTTCTTTACTCCGCATCCGCCAGATAATATCGCGCCCTACGGTTGTATCCCAGTCTTCACCAACTTCGTCCATCCAAGCTTTAAAGCGAGATTCAGCGTGTAAATCAGCACCTATACCCAAAGCTTCCAGATACCAACGATCTTTACTGTCGTGCTGAGTAGCCAAAGTTGCCCATAGTTTATTCGCCTCAGGAGAATCAAGATAGCGCAGTGCCAGAGCAACCTCCCGACGCACTTGCGGCGACTCATCTTTCACCATTTTTTGTAAAACCGGTACTATGTCACGGTCTTGCTGCCGAGCCATGCGGATTCCGGCGATTCGCAGATTAGCGTTTTCGCTTTGAAGAGCTTGTTCAACGTATTGTTCACCCTTGCCTTCAAGTTTAGATAGCAGCCATAAGGCCCGAGCCTGGTTGCGAGGGTTCTCTGAATCTGCTAAGGCAGTTAATTTAGCCTCCGCTTCGCTTCCCATTTCGTAGAGCGTTTTCCAGGCTAAGTAGCGAACCGATAAATTAGGGTTTTGTAAGCCTTCAATAGCTCCTTCCACTGAGGACAAGTTGATTTTAGGTGACTCGTATTTCTGTTCGGAAGAAGAGAATAATGATTTTTCGAGCTTGGGAGCTACCCGATAGATACGTCCCTGTTGAAGGTCGCCCACCTGATGTCCACCTACACCCGGATCATACCAGTCGGCAATGAATAGCGAGCCATCGGGAGCCACAGTAACATCAGAGGGGCGGAACCATTGATCCTTTCCAGTGACAATGCTATCCATTTTAGCTGCGTAACCAGCCCCGCTATTTTCTACTGGGTACGC
>CAKZPJ010000142.1 GCA_937138955.1 uncultured Flammeovirgaceae bacterium
GAGCAGCAGCATGCAATTCTAAGTAAGCTGGGGGTAGCTGAGATTCTTTCACCTGAGAGAAAGATTGGCGAATCGGTAGCTAAAATGCTGCTTCAGCCTAGTATTCGGTCATTCCTTTCGCTATCAGAAGAATACGAAATTATAGAAATAGAGACTCCGACTAAACTGATAGATAAAACATTGGTAGAGATCAATCTACGAAGAAAGTTCAACTTGAACCTGATTACGATCAAGCGTAGCGACACCACCAATAAACCAATGTACTTCATTGGAGTACCTAGTTCAGAAACTCAGATAAAGGAAGGCGACCTTCTCTTTATTATGGGAAATCAAAAGGATATTCAACACTTTATTGAGAGCTATCAGTGAAGTGCGTTAAACATAACCTACTCACAGCGATACTACGGCTTTGATTACCCCGGTTTCGGGCTGAAGCCAGCCGTCAAACTTATCTACCATTTCTTCAAAGGAACTACGATGGGTAATCCACTGGCTAACATCAATCTGTCCCTCTTCCATCATCTGGATAATTTGCTTAAAGTCAGCGGTTAACGCGTTCCTACTCGCAATCAAGGTCAGCTCTTTCTTATGAAAGTAGGGGTCGTGAAAGGTGAAATCACCCTGGAACAAACCAATGAACACGATGCGCCCTGCCGGAGCAGCATAGTCTAGTGCCTTCGCCATAGAATGTTTGTTGCCAGTAGCATCTAACACCACCGTCGGTAAATCACCGCCGAACTGCTCTCGTAATTTATCGATGGTATTATCTTGTCTGGCAACTACAGTACCGTGAATGTTGGTAGTCTTCTGAGCGAAACTAAGGCGATCCTCATTAACGTCCATTACTACAGTTTTCGCTCCTTGCGCTGTAGCAAAAATAACGGTTGCCAAACCAATGGGTCCCACTCCTACTACTAACACCAAATCATCTGGCTGAATATTGGCTCGGTTCACCGCGTGGCAGCCAATACCTAGAGGTTCAATTACCGCCAATTGTTCGTAGCTCAACTTAGCTGATTTATGCAAGTATTTAGCTGGTAGTTTGAATCGTTCCCGCATTCCGCCATCTTCATGGACCCCTAGCACGGATATATTCTCCCCACAGTTGGTAAACCCTCGGCGTACTGCCTGATCTTGGGTTTTATTCTGATAGGGCTCGACCAAACATTTATCGCCTACAGCTACATTAGAGACTTCCGCCCCTACTTTAAGTACTTCTACTCCCAATTCGTGCCCTAAAATGCGGGGATAACTAAAAAATGGTTGATTGCCCTGATAAGCGTGAAGATCAGTTCCGCAGATGCCAACCCGATGTACTTTCACCAGGGCCTCATCGGGCTGTAAATCTTCATTCAGGGTAGTATAAGTATAGTTAAATTTTCCAGGTTCTTCTAGCACTATTGTCTTCATAGTATTCTGCTGATCTTCTCAGGTTTATAGCGTTGTATCGGTTATTTCTTCAAAAAGATTAGCAGCATTCTCTGCATCCAATTTTTAGCCATAGACTGCCTTGTACTAGTTTATCGAACTCCCATTACCACCCGGCTATAGTCTATCTAAGTAAATTGACTAACCCTCTCTAACTGTACTGATGTGTAGAGCCGTGAAGAATATCAGTCATTCCAATGCGCTTCAATGACCTCTTGTATGTGGGGAAAGTCTTCATCAGTTTCATTTAATGCCACCCGCTTACCCTTTAGCTCTTGCTTTAGCTGCGCGATAACATCTAGGTAAGCCGGATCATCGTAACGGTTCTGAACTTCTTTTGGGTCTTTACTTAAATCGTAAAATTCCCAAGCAGCGGGGGTTCGCTCAATTAAATAAGACTCATTCATCCAGGGCATTGTTGGTTTACCGATACTATTCATATCGCTCGGTAAGCTGTAGTAGAAAATCAGTTTATAGTCTTTGGTTCTCAGGCCAAAGTGAGCCGGAACATCGTGGTGCATCAAATGCATCCAGTAACGATAGTAAGTAGATCGCTGACTTCCTTCTGTGCTTTCCCCACTCAATACGTTGGCAAAACTTTTACCTTGCATGTAGTCAGGAACTTGCCCACCCGCTAGTTCTAGCATCGTAGGTCCGTAGTCGGTATTATTGATTATAGCATCCGAACGGCTACCGGCTTCAATGCCTTCCGGATAATGAACGATGAACGGCATCCGCATGGATTCGTCGTACATCCAGCGTTTATCCATATAATCGTGCTCCCCCAGCATAAACCCTTGATCTCCAGTATAGATGATGACCGTATTTTCCCATAGCCCCTTTTCTTTCAGGTAGCTAAATAATCGCCCTAAATTGTCATCCACACCTTTTACACAACGCAAATACCGTTTCAGATATTCTTGATAAGCTAAATGAGTGGCCTCTTTCTCATCCTCTGATTCAAATCCATACTGGTTTACGTAGCTACGGTACGTATGCCGATCTGAGACCGACGTACCAATCCGTTGAATCAAACTCCCGTTTTTACCCATTGTAGCTTCCGAACCAAAATTGGGTTGCTCGTAGAGGCTAGCCGGTTCGGGAATTTCAGTGCCTTCCAAGTAGCTGGCGTAGCGAGACGCAAATTCAAAATCGTCGTGTGGAGCTTTGTAGTGATGCATTAAGAAGAACGGCTGATCTTTTGTTCGCTTATTTTCTAGCCAGTCTAATGTCCGATCTGTGATGATATCGGAAGAGTGTCCTTCGTAGCTTACTAAGTTATCAGGCCAGTTGCCTTCTCCCTTTTTGCGGAACTCTGGGTCGAAGTATTTCCCTTGTCCGGGCAGCACTTCGTAATAATCGAATTTAACAGGTTCTTCCTTCAAGTGCCATTTACCAATGATAGCGGTCTGGTAACCCAGCTCCTTCATCTCCATTGGTAAGTACTGCTTCTCAATGGGCAGCACACCATCTAAATCAAGCACCCCGTTCGTCTGGCTATACTGCCCAGTTAGGATGTTGGCTCGACTGGGAGTACAGATAGAATTGTGACAAAATGCCTGATCAAACACCATTCCCCCCGCGGACAGTTCATCTAACACCGGAGTAGGATCAAGCGAAGCCAACCGACTTCCGTAGGTTCCAAAAGCCTGAGTGGTATGGTCGTCAGACATGATGAATATAATATTCGGCTGGCTAGCGGGTTGCTTATCAGATGAGTTCTCTGGAGTTTGGCAAGCAGATAAAAAGATGATACCGAATATTAGGCAGTAGAACAAAACTAACTTTTGATTTAGATTATGTAACATAGTTATACTACTAAGGTAGCATTTTGTAAGTATACATTGAGAAGAGAATGGTTCATCAGGCTATTTTTCAAAAAAGTTCTTCTCTGATAATCTTCCACCTCCCCTTGTAACCGATGCTTGATAGAATAAGAGAAAATAGCCGATTGAGCAAACCATTATTGGGTATTCATATGTCCCAATTATCTTTACGGTACTGGCTCGGCGTTTTCTGAGTTATTTTTTTAAACAATCTGGAAAAATAAGCCTCACTGGAAATACCCACCCGCTCGGCTATCTCCTTCATAGTGATATCAGTGGATACTAGCATAAACTGAGCTTGCTCTATTCGCTTATTGTTAATATATTCAGAGGGACGTAAGCCCATGATTTT
>CAKZPJ010000143.1 GCA_937138955.1 uncultured Flammeovirgaceae bacterium
CGTATCAATCGCCGCTGCTCAGTTTTCAACTGGTTTTAGACTCTAGCTACGTAGTACAAGACGACCAGCGATTTTATATTGTTTTAAACACATTGCAGGGGTTAACCAAATCGTACTCCAGTAAGCTAGGCATCACTCCTATCTCGGAAGAATCAAGTATTGTTCAGCTAACTACCAAAGGGCGGGTTCCTCAAAAAGAAAGGGCTTTCTTAAGTACATTAGCCGAAGTATACATCCAGCACGATTTGAATAAGAAAAATGAGTTGGGGCTGCGAGCTATTGGATTTATTGATACCCAGTTGGCCACGGTATACGATTCGTTACAATCGGTAGAGGGAAATTTAGAATCTTTTCGGGCCTCTAATCAGATTATTGACATTAGTACTACTTCACAAAGCTTAAGTGGTCAGTTGCAGCAACTGGAAGCGGAGCAAGCTCAACTGGGAGTTCAGCGAGAGTACTATCAGTACACTTCCGACTATTTACGTAACAACGAAGATGTAACCGATGTGGTGGCTCCTTCGGCAGTAGGCATTAACGACCCGCTGCTTAATAATTTGCTTCAGGATTTATCGATAATGAACCAGGAGAAGGTAGAAAAGGCTTACAGTTCCGGTGAAAATAATCCGGTGCTGCGCGTAATAGAAAATAAAATTCGTAGTACCAAAGCGGCCTTGATTGAGAATATTGATAATTTGATCAGATCCAACCGCATTGCCTCCCAAGAAAATCAGCGGAGGATTAATAGATTAGAGAGTCAGGTCAATGACCTACCCCAAAGTGAACGCAACCTTATTAATATAGAGCGCAAATTTGCACTCAACGACAACATCTATAACTATCTACTGGAGAAGCGAGCCGAAGCCGGTATTGCGTTAGCCTCTAACTTACCCAACAAAAGTGTGGTAGATGATCCCCGTATTATTGGAGGTTCTCCTACCGAACCCAATAAAAGTTTAGTCTTCTTTTTGGCTATGCTAGCCGGAATACTGCTACCCCTAGGATTAGTAACTGCCGAACATCTTCTTAACACCAAGGTGAATGATAGTGCTGATTTAAATATCACCCCAACCATTCCGATAATAGGAACTATACCACGGGCTTCCAAAGGTGAGAAGCTTCCGGTAATGGAATCATCATCGTCGGTGGCCGAAGCGTTCCGTTTTCTACGTATCACATTGAGTAGACAATGGGCTTATAAAAACACCGGGCCACTTATTATTGGAATTACTTCGGCTCAGTCGGGTGATGGTAAAACGTTTTGTGCGGCTAATCTGGCGGCGGCCTACGCCCGGATAGGAAAAAAGACCCTGCTTATTGGAGCTGATCTACGGAAGCCCCGCTTGCAGGAATATTTTAACGTGAAAGACTTTGGATTAGCCGAGTATCTTAATCGGGAAGCTGATTTTGCTACTGTATTACAAAATACTGATCTGTCTCATTTGAGTATATTAAGTGCGGGAAAAGCTACTTCTGATGTAGCTCTTCTAATTGAAAGCGATAATTCCCTAGAAAGACTAATACAGGAAGCTAAAGCGCAGTTTGACATCATTATTTTTGACACCCCACCTATAGGAGTAGTGGCCGACGCGTTTATTCTATCCCCGTATATGGATATTTTTATTCATCTTATTAGGTACAATCATACCAATAAAGCGCAGATAGCCAAGCTAGATAACTTGGTTGAATCTGAGAACATGAAAAATTTAGTAGTTGTGGTAAACGATACTAAAAGAAATGATAGCTACGGATACAGCTACGAGTACAATTCAGACTTGAATAAAAACTGATAAAAATACATTCATATTTTTTAAACTACTATTAAGAGGAGCTGGAAAATGGGCGAGAAGACACTGAAAAGTAAGATATTAGATGGGGTATTTTGGAATACAGTTCAGGTAGTTATTTATCGGTCTTTTTCATTTGTTATCAAACTGGTTCTGGCTCGTCTTTTATTTCCCGAGCAGTTTGGGTTGGTGGGGATGGCCGCGGTATTTATCAGCTTTATTGAAGTATTTAACGATATAGGCATAGCGGCTGCTTTAGTACAAAGGAAGGAAGAACATTTGCGGGAGGCCCACTTTCATACCTCGTTTTGGTCGGGAGTTATTTGGTCTATTGGTCTGTATATTTTTATTGCGCTATTGGTTTCCCCGTTGGCAGCAATTTTCTACGAAGAACCACTTCTTAGGTCAATTATACCGGTACTGAGTATTGGCGTTTTGTCTGGCCCAATAAACTTGGTACACAAAGCCCAGTTGACCAAGGCTATGGACTTTAAGAAGCAAGCATTTATTGAGAATGCGGCTCATATCTTTTCGGGAATACTATCGTTGATTCTAGCTTTTTCCGGAGCCGGAGTTTGGGCTTTAGTGTTTAACTCCGTTGCCTCTTTTTTAGTAGCTATGCCACTGTACTTTAGAGCTACCGCCTGGAAACCTAAACTAATATGGGAAAGAGAGGCGTTTAACGATATTTTTGGTTTTGGCCTCTACACTACCGCCACCAATTTTTTTAATAACTTAATTAATAAACTCGATTATTTATTGATTGGCAAACTGGTATCTGCATCGGCTTTGGGAGCTTATACACTGGCTTTCATTTTAACCGATATTGTTAAAAATGAGCTAATGAATATTATGAACAAGGTGATGTACCCGGTGTACGGAACCTTGCAGGATGATATAGCTTCGCTTAAAAACTACTACGTAAATATTGTAAAGTATAATTCCCTGGTGGTGTATCCAATTATGCTGCTGTGGATCATAGAAGGAGAGCCAATTATCTTAACTGTATTTGGCGATAAGTGGACAGAATCGGTTATACCTCTAAAATTGCTAGCTGGTTCGGTACTTTTCCACATGATGGTAAACAGCAATACCACGCTGGTGCGAGGTATGGGAAAGGCTCGGCTAGAAATGAAACTTCAGTTTGGGAAAGCTTTATTACTGTACGCCCCCCTGTTAACCGCAGGAATTTACTTCTACGGAATTAACGGAGCTGCAATGGCCTTTCTAGTTATTAAATTTTTAAGTGTTTTCATTGTACAGTTTTACATGAAAATTCTGATAAACTATACGCTTCTTGATTTACTGAAGGCAATGAAAATTCCCTTACTAGCTTCAGCAGTAGCATCCTCAGTTGTGTTAGGATTTCATGCTATTGTAGATGTACACTTCATCATTTCTTCTGGTATTTTATTAATGGTTTATGCGCTGGTAGTATATAAATTTATGGAACAGGAGATAAAAGATATAGCTGCGTCAGTTGTTAAGAAGGATAACAAGATAAAAATATGAGTAATATGTCATCTCTGGAAGAGAAGGTAATAAAGAATGACTACTGCATTGGGTGTGGGGTATGTAGTCATGTAAACGCTGATTATTCCGTAGAAATGGATCAATACGGTATGTACAAAGCTACTTACTCTGGCAACGGCACACCGCCAAAAGACGACCCAGCACTCGCGGTTTGTCCATTTTCTAATGAGACTAAGAATGAGGATGAACTTGCAGATAGGTTATTTCAGGAAGCCGAGAGTAAGAATGAGTTCATTGGAAGATACATTTCCAACTACGTAGGTTACGTGAAGGAAGGAGACTTCCGGGAGAAAGGAAGTTCGGGCGGATTTGGTAAATGGATACTAAATGAACTACTTCAAAAGGATAAAGTAGACTATGTTATTCAAGTGGTTAGTAGCCAGAAAGAAGGCTCGCTGTTTACTTTTCAAGTCTTTACGAAAGAAGACGATATTTTGTCTGGTTCTAAATCGGCTTATTACCCTATCACACTAACCGATGCTCTCGATTTTATTAAAAGAAACGAAGGAAGATACGCTATCACGGCAGTTCCGTGCTTTAGTAAGGCAATTAGGAACTTATGTCTACAG